>JAPLIX010000261.1 GCA_026388865.1 Pseudomonadota bacterium
ATCGGCTCATTGCTCAAAAATCGTGACGGCAAGCCAAAGATAGAGAAAAAAGAAGACCTGGGCGCAGAGACCGTCGACGGCCAGGAGTGCAAAAAGATTTCCGCACTCATGAAATTCCCGAACGGCATGAAAAGCAATGTCACCGCATGGCTGGCCCAGAGCCTCAAAGGCTTTCCCATCAAGATTGCAGCTGATTTTAATACCCCGCAGGGCATAGCAGGAACCAACACCACCACCTTTACCAATATAGAAAAGACCGAGCCCGATGAGGCGCTGTTTTCAATTCCCAAAGGCTATGTAAAATACAAAAATCTGGTGGAGGTGGCGACAGAAGGGAAACTGGGCTCCCGGCTTGAAAAAAAGCCTGCGGGGAAACGGAAATTATTTCAATGACGGCAGTTAAGAACCATGAAAGGATATGGTGACTACATGCATAGACCTGCTCGCGAATATATAAATAACGGCTACCTTTTCAAAATAGTTATTACACTGCTTCTGGTCTTTGGGTGCTTTTTTGCTCTCTGCCCGAACACCCTCGCCGCTCCGCGTACTCCCGCAGATCTGATCGAGGATTCATGCGGAGGAAGCGTTTCAGGAGAAAAACGCATTCTTGTTTCCTATGACACCATCCACGGCTCGACCGCGGAAGTTGCGAAAAGTATCGGCGCTGCATTATGCAGCCGCGGCTTTCAGGTTGATATCCGCTTTGTGAGCAATGTAACGAGCCTTGCTGACTACGATGCGGTGATACTTGGCAGCGCCATCTATGAATTTCGCTGGCTGCCGGATGCAGCGGCATTTCTCAAAAAGAATCAGGCCGCGTTGTCTTCCCTGCCTGTCGCATATTTTATTGTCTGCTCCGCGCTCTTTCAGGATACGCCGGAAAACCGGGATGCCGTTAAAAAATCATTTATTGACCCGGTGCTTACAGAGTACCCGGATATTAAACCGCTGTCCATCGGGCTCTTCGGCGGGGCCGTTGATTTCAAAAAAGAACAGTACAATCTGTTTGAAAAAATTGTTTTGCGGATTCTCGGATTAATCGCCGGTTTCAAAGACAGCGCTGACTGGCGCAACTGGGATTATATAAACAGCTGGGCCAATGAGGTTGGTGACCAACTGCAGTAACTAACGGGCTGCTAATGTCCTGCTATCAGGGTAGAGAGGTTTTTATGCCAGGTCGCGGGGCTCAACTAACAGTTTGATGCCATCTATTATCTTTCTGATCAAAGAGCAAGGCAGCATGCCCAGCATATAGCCCCTTGCCTGATATTCAGAACGGCTTCTTTAAAAAATTCGTGGCATAACGGCCTTTTGCTTTCTTCCTGATGGTTTTTTCTCGGCCTGATTCATTTTCTACGTAGACATCATCAAGAGCTTTTAACATCTGAGCGGATTTGCATTGTTCAAGGAAGCGCCGTATGGCGATAACAAACACCTCGCTCCGGGAGTAATTATGCTCTTTAGCAAAATTCTCCACTTCATTGAAAATTTCATCAGGTAATGATATTGCTGTTTTCATACCTAAATGTATACCAAAAACTATAAATCTGGAACTCAAGAAATCAGGAAATTATTGTGCCTGCCCCGAGCGCAGTCGAGGGGTGCCTTTGTGAGTTCCTGGCTGTAAATTCAATCTTCTTTGTTTTTTTTAGTCTTTGCGGTTAACTTTGATTCCGGCTTGTCCGGGTTATAGTGAACGACATAAATAAGCAGACATGGTAGAGTCATTGCGAGCGTGTGAGCCGAAGCCCAGAGTGCAACGAAGGGGAAGCACCATTGAATGATTCTGAGATTGCCACGTCGTCCCAATAAATAGGGACTCCTCGCAATGACAACTTACTCTTGTCGTTCCCTATAGGCCTCAATATTATCACGCCCGGCTTATGTGAAAGGTAGCTTTTTAGATCTTCATCCACCACTGTACGATACTTTTCCTGCGATGACGCGTGGCGAAAAAATATTCCAGCCCCTTTTCTTATAACAATGCCGACATGCGATACATCCAGGTTTTTCTGGGCTGTATAGATGCCAAGGTAATCGCCTGTTTTTAACCGGGCTAAAATTATATTATCAATGTTCTCAGACGGGAGATAGTTAACCTCTCGTTTCCTGGCGGCAATGCCGGGAAGAAGCTGTTTGCCGTTTTCTGAAGCGTTAAGTATTTTTATGACTGTTTTTGTTTTCCCCGCACCAATCTGACCGGTGACATCATCTATAAAGCCGGCGTTATATACAATCCAGTCGCTGTAAAAATGATTCCGGCACTTATAATCAACCACACCATTCTGGTAGCGTACCTTCCGCAGGTTCTCCTTGAATGCAGTAAAAGAGCCTGACCGCCGCATTGCCTCCACATAATCAAGAAAGGTAAAGCAGTCAACCCCTGTTAGGTTTATTACCAGCGCCTCCTGCGTTTGCTGATCTCCGATCAGTGTCGCAGCTTTGTACGGTATGCCTGAAAACTGGCTGGAAAAAAAATCGATACGTGAGGGAGTGTCGCTGATTCTGGAAGCACGGGCAAGAAGATTATCCAGTTGCGGGATGTTCCATGATCCGGTGTTGATTACTTCTTTATAATTTCCGGCATCAGCATGTAATGGAGCGGCAAGTATTGCGATAAGGAAAGACAGTGCGAATAAATATTTATTCATAAAATTTCATGCAAGCCGTGGAGGAGGCAACCTGTTAGATCCGCCGTGCAATTACCGCGCGGTTGTGGCCGGCGTAATCTTTAACCGTCGTAACATCAGAAAATCCCGCGTCGCGAAAAAGCTGCGACACTGCTTCAGACTGCTCCGCGCCGATCTCAAGAACTGCTCGGCCTTCCCTGCGCAGCAAAGCGGGCATCTGCGGTATCCACTGCTGGTAAAGCCCAAGGCCATCCGCCCCGCCGTCAAGCGCCTCGCGCGGCTCGTGATTTTTTATTTCAGGTGCGAGCGTTTCCATATCACGGCTGCATATATACGGTGGATTGGAAATAATCAGGTCAAATAATTCGCTCTGCTTAACGGGGGCTAAGCCATTACCGCACACAAGCCGTATACGCCCCTTAAGTCCCTGTGCTTCAATGTTACGCCGTGCAACTTCTAAAGCAGTCAGAGAAATGTCAGCAGCATAAATCACGCTGTTTTTTATTTCTCCGGCCAGCGCGATTGCTATAGCGCCGCTTCCCGTCCCCAGGTCAAGAATAGCAGCTTCCCGGTCCCAGGGTTTGAGGAGCTTGATTGCTTCCTCAACCAGCAGCTCAGTCTCCGGCCGCGGTATGAGCACGCCCTTCTGCACCTTGATTTTCAGAGACCAGAACTCTCGGTATCCCGTCAAATAGGCAACCGGCTCACTGGCTGCCCTGCGCCTGACCATGTCCCTGAAGAGAGAAAGCTCAGCTTCCGTCACCGCGCGCTCAAACGCGATATACAGCTGAATCCGCTCTGTGTTGAGACAGTGTGCAAGCAGCAGCTCGGCATCAAGGCGCGCGCTCTCTATGCTCTTTTTTTTAAAATAGCCGGTTGTCTCATTGATGAGTTCAAGAACCGTCCAGATTTTATTCATACGGCAGTTTCAAAGTTCCTAACCAAATATATTTGAAATTTCTGTAGGAGCGCATTTATGCGCAATGGTTTCGCGGCTAATGCCACTC
>JAPLIX010000088.1 GCA_026388865.1 Pseudomonadota bacterium
AAAAGAAGAAGTGCCAAGAGTTTATGAAAATTTCTTCAGTTCAAATAGAAAGATGATGAGTGTCATCTGTAGGAAAAACTGTGAAGAAATTGCTTATGTAAAGGGCGCACCTATAGAAATACTTGAAAAGTGTAATAGTATTATTGATATTAATTCTGAAGGGAAGACAAGACCTATAAGCGAAGAAGACAGACAGAAAATTATTGTTCGCTGGAACGATACGCGCCGCGAATTTAATACGGACACATGCATTCACGAGCTTTTCGAAAAGCAGGTTGCGCACCATCCGAGTGCCATCGCTACGATCTATGAAGGCACTGAAATGACCTATGCCGACCTGAATACGCGGGCAAACCGGATAGCCCGTCATCTTCAAAAACGGGGGGTTACGCCGGGGATGCTGGTCGGAGTGTGCCTTGATCGTTCACATGATATGATTGCAGGGCTGCTGGGCATCCTTAAGGCAGGCTGCGCGTATGTGCCTCTTGAACCATCAATGCCGGCAGAGCGCATCGCAACTATTCTGGACAGTTCAGGCATTAGCGCTGTTCTGTCCCAGAAACGATATGCGGGGATGACACGTCACCCCGGAGTTAAAACCATCTTCATAGATCAGGATGCGGAGCGCATGCTGCAAGCTGATGATGGACAGAATCTCCCGCGCGCTGCTCAACCGGATGATCTGGCCTATGTCATCTACACCTCCGGCAGCACCGGCAGGCCTAAGGGGGTGGCAGTGACACACCGGCCGGCAATAAATCTTTTTGAGTGGGTCTATCGGACCTGCAACTTCAGCGAACAAGACTGCGTGCTTTTTATCACCTCTCTCGGGTTTGACCTTTCTGTATTTGATATTTTCGGCATGCTCGGCTGCGGTGGAAAAATATACATCGTGGCAGAACACAAGCGCCGTGATGCGGGCTATCTCGCCAGAACTCTCTGTGAGGAGAATATAACCTTCTGGGATTCAGCGCCGGCAGCGCTTCAGCTTCTTATACCTTTTCTCAAGGCACAACCGCAGCCGATAAAAAACACTGGATTCCGGCAGGTGTTTCTGAGCGGGGACTGGATTCCGGTAACATTGCCCGACGACATCAGAGGCATCTTCCCCTGCGTTCGGGTAATGAGTCTTGGCGGTGCGACCGAAGCCACGGTCTGGTCCAATTACTTTCCCGTCAACCGCGTGGAGCCCAACTGGCGCAGCATTCCCTACGGCAGACCGATGCAGAACTGCCGCTATTACATCCTGGATGAGCATCAAACCGTGTGTCCGCCCGGTGTTACCGGTGATCTGTATATCGCCGGCGAATGCCTGAGCCAGGGCTACTTGAATGAGCCTGAGCTCACTGACCGCAGTTACATCCCTGATCCGTTCAGCGCTCAACAGGGCGAGCGCATGTACTGCACCGGCGACCTGGCGCGGTACTTCCCGGACGGCACCATTGAATTCCTTGGGCGCAGCGATTTTCAGGTAAAGATTCGCGGCTACCGGATCGAGCTGGGCGAGATTGAGCAGGTTTTAAGAAGGCATGAATTGATAAAAGAAGCGGTTGTAACCGTGCAGCAGGATCCCGGCGGCGATCAGAAGCTGGTCGCATATCTCATAACCGGTAACGGCGCTCTTCCTGCACCGCGTGAGCTGCGCTCCCATGCAGCGCGCTACCTGCCCGATTATATGGTGCCAAACCTGTTTGCCCGTCTTGAGAGCTTCCCGATCAGCCCCAATGGCAAGGTGGACCGCAAACAGCTTCCGTGGCCGCTGCGACAGCCCGCGGCGGAACATGAGGCGGCCGCCTCAGTCGTCCCTGTCTCAGGGGACAGGGAGAGCTTGACAGCGCTCCTTGCAGGCTATTTCAGGGAAATTTTAGATGTTACATCAATTTCACCGGCCGATGACTTTTTCGATCTCGGAGTCACTTCGCTCAATCTTATTCAAATGGCGGAACAGCTTCATCAAAAACAGGGGATTGATATTTCCGTAGAGACCTTTCTTGATAATCCGTCCATCCGCGCTGTTGCCGCCCATATTCTGAAAGACGCTTCTGCTGATTTTCAGTTTATCAGCGCCGGGCAGACACTGCC
>JAPLIX010000139.1:0-466 GCA_026388865.1 Pseudomonadota bacterium
TTTCTGAGGGAATCAACAACAAGATAAAAAGACTCAAACGAATGGCGTATGGCTATCGTGATGTGAAATACTTTTTACTGAAAATTCATCAGCACTGTGGACTGTTGAATCCACGTCTTTCAACTTAAACACGAATGAACCCTTTTTTATTTATAACCTCTGCGCTTTCCCAAATATCCAATAACCATTTCCTGGTTGCTGAAATTATCTTTAGATCCGTCGACATAATTGCAGTTTCTTTCCAGCCTAAAATTTCGTCACCCTCGAGCGCAAGTCCATTAGATGAAGCATTCGCAGAACCGATTATCACTCCATTTTCAGTCCAGTAAACTTTCGCATGTAGATCGTTTTTCATTTTTACAAGCCCGCCTGTTTTTTTTAATTTGTTACCGAGTTTTTCAATCTCTGATGGATTTGTTCCCCCAGTTGTTAAATTGCATATAATCTCAATCTTTTTTGCGTTCAC
>JAPLIX010000139.1:520-2268 GCA_026388865.1 Pseudomonadota bacterium
CCAAAATGCCACTGCACACTTGATCTCTTTTGCATGTTTAAACATTTTGCGCACTTCATTCCGAATTATGACATTTCCCCCAAGAAACTTTATCATATATCCTCCTATTGAAAACAAGCTTATAAGACTATTCGGGGACATCCATGATACGAAAAGTCAAGGAGGAAAAGGAGATTTTCCCCAAGATTTAAAGTTGGACGCACCAATCCCGTGCATATAACAGGTTGTTCACGCCAGGCAGTGTGATCCTAACGCAAAATAAAGGGGTCAAATAAAGGGGTCAAGTCTGCTTTTGACCATTGAACAGCAGATATTCGATTTGTGATATTCGTCTCTGCAACGCTTTGTTCGATTTTACCTGCCTGTTGATCTTACAGAGCACACTGCTGACCGTGCTGTAATTGTTTATATTAAACTCTTTGGCGATTTCTTCAAGCTTTTGTTGATTGGGGTCAAACCTCAACTTTGTTGATTGGGGTCAAACCTCAACTATCAACAAATGGATCTCTGTTTACTGTTGAGTTTGAACTCCTTTATCCTATATTCGGTCATATGTCTCCACAGTATTCTGCCATGAAGGCTATAGTGATCTTTCTAAGTCGTTCATCCAAGACGCCGTAGACCTTCTTTTGGATTTATTCGAGACAGCCACTACTTCTTTTGATCTTCTCCGTTTACGGAGTGCAGCCAAGCTCAAAATCAAGTTCCACCTTGCCCTGGCAGTTAATAAACGTGTAGCGAAAAACCATGCAGCGTATCGGCCGAAAGATAGCTTTCTCCACAGTGAGGGCAGACAATAACGGGAATATTATCTATAACAAGAATATTCTCTCCTGTTCCGTAAGTCCTTGCAACTCTGCGCACGCTTGCTCCGCGTTTCGCACATACATCACATATCATTTCACTAACGCTCAAAATCATCACGCATTTTATCAAGATGCTGAACAATCTCAGGCGCTTCTTTTATCTCGCAGAGTGGGGTAAGCTACCGAACGATATACGGCCAGTCGAGGTTGCCCTGCTGACGGATGATAATCGTCTCCACATCCGCCCAGTCCCGGCCACGGTCGGCAAATGACTTAAAGATTACCAGGTCTTCGGCAGAACAGGTCAGCAGAGAAAGTCCGGGCAGAAATTCAAATTGGGAGGCCCTCCCTATAACAGTCTCCTCAAACGGCAGCCCCCCCAGTGCGATATCAATACCGATGCCGCTTGCCGACTGCAGCAGCAGCACCCTTCTGGTGAGCGCGAATGCTTTTGCATCCGGTACTCGGCTCTGGTACTGTTCAAGCAGCCGGTCTATGAAAGGCTCCTCTCCACCAAATCCGGTCAGCAGGCAGACATCAATGTCACGGGTAAGGCGTGGTTCGCCCCAGCGCTGCAATGCTATGCCGCCGATGAAGCAGAACTTCCACTGGCTGCTGATGAACATGTCCTGCAACTGTGCGGACAGGTGAAAAAGGTCAATCATTGTTTTAATCGCTGGAAAAGTTTCTGCTGTTCGACTAGGCCGGAATCAGGCACTGGGGGGTAATGAAGGAGAGCTGACCGAAACGCCGCATCAAGGCTTTCAATAACAGCACGGGTATCCGCAGTGCGGATTTCTTCAAGCCTGATTCGCTGCAGATCGCGGCCGGCCTTTTTCCATGCTGCTACCCATTCATGCACATGACCTTTACTCGGGGTATTCATTAGGTTACCATGCTGGTATTTTATCGTTGTTTTACAAACGGTATATTTTTATTATA
>JAPLIX010000129.1:0-6937 GCA_026388865.1 Pseudomonadota bacterium
ACTTCTTCAGGTAATAGCCGAATGCCATGCACGCCTTCCTCACACCCTGTATCCTTCGCGTCAGCTAAGGTGAAATTATTTTCTGGCATTAGGGTGGCTCCTTCTGATAATATTAACAATTAATTATTTATACCATATAGTATATGCCGTTGCCGAATAAATTGACTTTTTTAAATCCCCTTTTTACAAAAGAGGGGGTGGATTTCTTTAATATTCTGAATTCACCTCAATCCTTTTTTTTGCAACGGGCGAACTGAATGTATTAAAGGATGTATATGACTCTTGAAGAAATGTTGGCTGAGCTGAGAAATAAAATTACGTTCAAGAAAAACACTGCGGCTGGTGATGTCGTTCTGGTAGGGATGAAGCCCGGCCTGTTTTACGGGGTGGTGCTGGACATTAAGCCAAATGTGAAAAAGGAATGGTGGGATGTAAGCTTTAAGCTCCTGGTAATGCCGCCGGTTGACATTACCTGGATTCTGCGCACTCCACAAATGAATGGTGAGCCGTTCACTATCGGCGGAGAAGAGCATTTCATGATTGCCATTGATATGGGTCTGCAGAAGCAGCCGCTAAAAAAAACGGGAGCACGGCCGGTGCTGTCTATTGTGAAACAGGATGACGATAACGGCAGTGGTGACGAAGATGCTTAAGGGGTGCTGTTGACAAGCCGCACCACTGGCATGCCGTCAAAGTAGTCGATGATATTGAGGCAGCCGTATGCCTGGTCAAGGCGCGTGAGATGAGATAAGTCCATGCCCAGAACATGCGTGAGAATAATTCTATTGACTCCCCCGTGCGCAATTAAAGCGATACGTTTCCCCTGGTGTTCCTCCAGGGTCTGATCCAGTTTCTTTATGACCCGCTTCTTTAAATCAGTAAAACTTTCTCCATTCTTAATTCGGTAATGCGGGAGATCCTTGGACCGCTCTTCAAAGTCTTCAGGGAACTGTGCTGCAATCTCATCACGGGTCAACCCCTCCCACTGTCCTAAACTGATTTCCCTGAATTCTCTGTGGGACTGCGGAGTAAGTCCCAGCATGGATCCGATAATCTCAGCACCCTTCCTGGTCCTTTTAAGATCACTTGACAGAAGAACGTCAACCTGCTCGCTCTTCAGTCGCTCTCCTGCCCGCTGCATCTGCTCGATTCCGGTCTCATTGAGCTCTACATCAAGATGTCCCACGTACCGCCATTCACGGGAGGTTACCAGCTCGCCATGGCGTACCAGGAGAAGGCGCGTTTTATTTTCAAGTTGTTCCAGCTCACGGTGAGAGGCAGTATTCAAAATCGTGTTAACTTTCATGAAAATCCCTTCTCTTAAAATATTATTCGCTACATGGATAGTTTCCCCCAAATCCCCTTTCCCAAAGGAAAAGAAAAATTCCCTCCCTTTTTTAAAAAGAGGCCCGGAGGGATTTAACGCTCTATTCCATCCCGCGCCAGGATGCCCTGCTGAAAATAGTGCTTAATCTCAACAATTTCTGAAACCAGGTCGGCAGCTTTCAGTACCTCTTCAGGTGCATATCTCCCGGTCAGTATGAGTTCTATCTCCCAGGGTTTTTTACGTATAAAATGCAGCACCTCATGAATGGTAACCAGGTTATAGTACAGAGCAACGTTTATTTCATCAAGTATCACAATCCGGTACGTGCCTGAGAGCATTTCCTGCTCCGCCTTTTTTAAGCCAGTGCGGGCCATCGTGACATCTGTATCAGCATACTGCGCGTTGACGCAGTCCCGGATGTCACGGCCAAACTGCTCAATGATGATCCACGGGGCAACCTGCGCTGCCGCCTCGACCTCCCCGTATGCAACTCCTTTCATAAACTGTGCGATATATGAGCGCATGCCCCGTCCCCTGGCACGGAATGCGAGCCCCAGGGCAGCGGTCGTTTTGCCCTTGCCGTTTCCCGTGTATACGTGAACGTAGCCTCTTGCGCTCATAGTATTCTAAATACCCTCACGCGCTTGCGCTCTTTTATCATGCAAAAGTATGTGCTGAAAAGTGAAAGCTGATTCTAAAGAGCTTTCTAATTGAGCTGGATATTTTCACGGAGGAGGTGAAGCAGCGCGCAGTTCTGCGTGTGTCCGGTCATGTTAGCGGTAATTTTACCTCTTATTGGATGACCGAGCAGATAGAGGTCTCCCATAAGGTCCAGTATTTTGTGCCGCACAAATTCATCGGGGAACCGGAGCTCCGTGTTAATTATCTTTTCATCATCAATGAGTATAAAATTATTGAGACGTCCGCCGCTGGCAAGCCCCTTCTTTTCCAGCGCCTCGATGTCTTTTAAAAAGCCGAAGGTCCGGGCAGGAGCAATCTGTTCTTTGAATGCCTGCTCATTTTCCAGCACAAAGGTATATTCCTGGCGGCCAACCGGGCTGGGATAGTCAAGCGTGTAGTGTATGGTCAGGGTGTCACAGGGTTCAACAACCATGAACTTCCTGTCCGCTGCAACTTCACCAACCGTATATCGTTCTGAGATGGTGATTTCATCAATCTCTGCATCCTGTTCTTCAATGCCGGCATCTTCAAGCAGCTGGCAGAAATCAGTCGCTGAGCCGTCCATGATGGGCACTTCATTGTTAATTTTTATGAGCAGGTTGCTGATGCGGTAGGCGTGCAGGGTAGCAAGGACATGTTCTATAGTGCTGGCCCGTGCGTTTCCCTTTCGCAGGGACGTTGCATATTCAGTAGATTCAACAAAATCAAGATGCGCCGGAATCGTTGAACCATCGGATATGTTGCCGAATACTATGCCGCTGTTTGGAGGCAGCGGCGACAGTATGAGACCGGTCTTGATGCCTGAGTGGAGACCCCGGCCGCTGAGCACCATGCTGCGCTTCAGGGTGCGCTGATAGTTATGCTCGCGCCGTCTGCCGCTGATGAGGGTAATGCCGTACTGTTTAATATATGAGCGCAGGGTGTCTTCCCCGAGGTGGAGATGCTTTGCCGTTGCAGCTGTGTTACGGTTATTTCTGCGCAGATGATACAGCAGATAGTTCTTGCGCCAGGCATTTTCTGCTTCCTGCAGTGTATCGTACCGCAGGTACTGCTGATCAGCACCATTTTCCATTTCCGTGCGCAGCGATTGCGGCAGGTCATTCACGGTAATGCTTTTGGTAGGAACCGAAACAACTATTTTTTCTATTATGTTTTTCAGTTCCTTGACATTTCCCGGCCAGTCATAGTTAATCAGCGTCTCAAAAGCTTCATCCTCGAACGCCTTTTCTTTCTGCCCGTACTCTTCACAAAAATATTTCAGAAAATATTTAAGCAGCACTGCTATATCCCCGCTGCGGTTCCGCAACGGGGGCATCCTGAGCATTTCCGCATTGAAGCAGGCAAGAAGCTCTCGGTGCAGCCGGCCTTCGCTGCATTCAACGTCGGGGTCCTTGATGGAAGAAGCAATAATCCGGGGCATGGAACTCTGCGAAGAGCTGTCCTTACTACCATGTGCCAATCTGAGCTGTGCCGGCACCGGCATGAGATCGATTGCCTTTATAAAAAGAGTCCCCTGTCCGGCCCTGAGCAAAGCACCTTCTTTCCGTATCCCGGTATTTTCTGGATCATTAAAACCGAACAATTCACGCTCGATTTCTTCAGCGTTGAATGCTGCGCAGTTAAACTTGAGCAGGGGGCTTTCTTTCCGGCTGGAAGAGAAGTGAATAAGCCGCGCAACAAGTTCTTTTCCGGCCCCGGGTTCCCCTTGGATTAAAATATGCTCACCGGTTGCAGCACACGATGTAACGAGGTCCCGTATGGCAATCGCGTCGGGACTGTCACCGATTAAAACTTTCCTGCGGTCAGGTTTGATGGATTCATAATAGCGCATGGTCTTCATGGAAATCTGCCGCTTGCCCTGAATTTTTTTTATTATTTCCAGGGCAGTGTCCAGGGAAAAGGGCTTTTCCAGAAAGTCAAACGCTCCCAGCTTAACCGCCTGCACCGCTGTGTTAACCGTGCCGTGGCCGGTCATCATGATAACTTCCAGGGACGGATCATATTCTTTAATTGCCTTGAGCGTTTCCAGTCCGTCCATGCTGGGCAGCCATATATCAAGAAATACTATGTCCACCGGCTGCGTCTTAATTATCTCCATGGCAGCGTTTCCGTTCTGTGCGGTCAACAGCGCATATCCTTCATCCTCAAGGCTGCCGGACAGCGATTTTATGATTGCTTCTTCGTCATCTACCAGAAGTATGGTTGGTTTTTTCACCGTTATTTTCCTTCACTGCATTAGTGCCGCCGGTCTTCCGTCTTTTATTTCTGACATCATATCTCCGGATGAAGTCTCTCGGAATCAGGATAAACGGCAGTTCCTTCGATATGGGCCGGCAGTTCAATAATAAAGCGGGTACCCCGCGGCTCGTTATCGCGAATCCTTATATACCCGTTATGGTCTGAGATGATGGTGTTAACAATTGCCAAGCCCAGGCCGGTACCGCTCTTTTTGGTTGAAAAATAGGGCTCAAACAGCTTGTGCTTGATCTCGGGCGGTATACCGCAGCCGGTATCGGCAATTTCCAGGGTCACCATCTCAAGAATTTTGTTGTAGGCGGTGATAATAGTAATCCGCCCTTCATTCTCCATTGCGTGTATGGCATTGTCAAGGATATTGATTAGTGCCCGCTTCATCTGCTCTCGATCGATTATGAGAAGCGGGACTGCAGGGTCCCGGGTAATCTCAAAGGTAATCTTCTTATGTGCCTCCTTATACAGCATCATGGTTTCATCAATGATCAGATGCAGGTCATTCGGCACCGGGTTGGTCGCCGGCATACGGGCAAAGTTTGAAAATTCATTTACCAGCGTTTTTAATTCATCCACCTGATTTATAATGGTCCTGGTGCATTCATCAAACACCGTATCATCAGCCGGTATTTGCGCGAGGAACTTTTTGCGCAGCCGCTGGGCAGACAGCTTTATCGGCGTGAGCGGATTTTTTACTTCGTGGGCTATTCTGCGGGCAACCTCTTTCCAGGCGTATGCACGCTGAGCAAGCTGCAACTCGGTGACATCTTCAGCCACCAGAACCACTCCCAGGTAATCCCCTGTTTCATCCCGAAGAATAGTGGCCCGAACCAGCAGATGAGTGGCCTTATCGGGGAAAGAAAGACGTATCTGTTGCACGGTCGTGCTCAGACCAGAGCGGTTTATTTCCTGTATGAGACTGAGGAGTTCCTTGAGCGGCTCCGGGGCCAGGACCTGCTGATAGTGGCTCCCGATAGCGTTCTGCATATGCAGATTTAATATTTTCCCTGCCGATTTATTAAAGGTGGTAATAATGTTCTCCCGGTTCACTGACAATACACCGGCAGCTACATTATTGAGGACAATTTCCATATAGCTTCGACGCTGGTCAAGCTCCTGGTTTTTATCCTTCAAGTCTATGTTTGCAGTTTCAATCTGCTCTTTGCTCACCTTAAGGTCTATGGTCATCTTGTTAAATGACTTTACTAAACTCCCCATTTCATCATCTGTTGTCGGGACAATCTGCACATCGAGATTTCCATGTGCAATTTGTTCGGTTGCTTCGGCAAGCGCCCCGATGGGGCCGGTAAGCACTTTTGAAAGGTGAAATCCAAACCAGGTTGCGGAAAAAATAATCAGCAGGGTAATGACCGAAAGCATAATGATGTAAATAAGCTTTATGGGTTTTTTATAGAGCTTAAGCTGCTTGTACTCCTGGAATGCTGAGGATATCTTCTCGACCCGTGACACCAGGCTCTCCGGTACGTAATAGCTGACGGCTAGTATACCGTTGACATACCCGGGGGTGCTTGTTGCATAGACGGGGACAATTCCCCGTATGATATCCCCTGCGCCCACCGGCTGAATGCGCGTCAATTCCTTTCCCTGGGCAGACTCCTGGGCAAACGCAGCATCCGGATCAAGGTATTTAAGTTCCGGTATATTCGGATCTGCTGAGCGTGCCAGTTCCCTGCCCTGTGCTGAATAGACCTCTACCATCGCCAGGTTGTATTCATACTGCTTCTCAGCTACTTTGCGTTTAAGATCGCCGAGCTTTTTATCGTTCAGCAGCCCCTCTTCATTTATGGCCTTACTTATCTGCCTGGCCAGATGGAGGGCATTGTCGGCAGTGCGTTTATAATAGACCTGGGTGACATCGAGCGACTCTTCAAGAGAACTCTCCACTTCAAAGCTGAACCAGTTTTCAATGGTGTTGGTAATAAAACCGATGGCAACCCAGAACAGCAGCAGCGTCGGTACCAGCGACAGCCCCACAAATGATGCGACCAGCTTGGTCCTCAGCTTAGAGCCGAGGATTCCCCGTCTGCGTTCAAAAAATAGTTTTACGATATTTCTGACAACCAGGAACACCAGCAGCAGCAGAAGAATTGCATTGATGTTAATGAGGCCAAACACCAGAAAGTTCTGCAGCTTCAGAATCTCTCCTTCAAGGCCCGAAACATAGGTGAGTAAAAAAGTGAGCAGCACCACAAGCACCACAACTATTAAAATAATCAGGCGCTCGCGTTTGCGCCGCGTCTGTTCCCTGAGCTGCCCGCTGCTGCCCTGGGGAAGCATTGGTCCTAGTGTCACTTCACTGCTCATAAGTGGTTTAGTTGCACAAAAAAGGTTTTTATCCGGCAGATCTGTTCAACAGCTAAAAATATATAACGAAATAACCTACTAACTGCAAGATATTTCTATAATTTTGCTTGAAAACATGATAGTTTTACATACAATGGCAAAGACAACAAATGAGCATAACCATTTCCTCCGTTAGTTTCTATATGCGAATTTAATTTATCTCTTATTATTAACCTGTTCAGCATATCGCTTTATGACGGCTATAATTGAAACTTTCAATCTGACAAAACACTACCCGAACATTAAAGGGTATAAGGATTTAGCGCTGCACCCGTTCAGAAAGCAGCATACCGTAGCGCTGGAGGATGTTAATCT
>JAPLIX010000129.1:6994-10131 GCA_026388865.1 Pseudomonadota bacterium
GCAGGCAAAACAACCCTCATAAAAATATTATCCACGCTGGTCCTGCCGACAGCGGGTAAAGCCTGCGTCAATGGGTTTGATGTAGTCCATCAGCACCGGCAGGTGCGGCAGTCAATAGGCCTTGTTGTCAATGACGAGCGCAGCTTTTACTGGCGACTTACCGCCCGGCAGAATCTTGCATTCTTTGCCACTCTTAATAATCTTTCCTCCCCTGAGAAGGAACGCCGTATTGATGAAGTACTGCATATTACCGAGCTTGATAAGGACTCAAACATGCGGTTCAGTGACTTCTCTACCGGGATGAAACAGCGCCTGGCAATCGCCCGCGGGCTCCTGTCTGACCCTACCATTATATTTCTGGACGAGCCCACCCGCAGCCTTGACCCACTCTCTGCACGGCACCTGAGAAAATTCATAAAGGAAGAGATTGTCTGCAAGCACAACCGGACCGCCCTGCTGGCGACACATAATCTCTATGAGGCAGAAGATTTCTGTACCCACATAGCCATTATCAATAACGGGACAATTAAAACCTGCGGACCTATCGGTTCAATTAAGGCCCAGATAAAGTCGGACCGGAGCTATATCCTGCGGCTCAGCAGAAATTCAAGGTTTACTGAGCTTGGCTCACTTACCAGTGCCGACCGCATACTGCCGGTTCCTGATGAACCGCTTGCATTTTACATAGAATCCACAAACATCGCGCACGTCATAAGTGACATTATCAGTCACGAGGGAGCTGTTGAAGAATGCACGCTGAAAACAATTTCTCTTGATGACGTATTTACACGGGTAATCGAAGATACTCAGGATCGGTGAGCAATGCAGGGGATGATACTTTTTTTAAAAAAGCTTTTTGCCTTTGTAAAACGTGATTTTCAGACCGAGATAAGCTACCGGATTTCCTTCCTGCTGCAGGTTTTCGGCATTTTCATCAATGTCAGCGTTTTCTTTTTCCTTTCAAAACTGCTCGGCACTGCACAGATGCCGCAGCTTGCCGAGTACGGGGGCGATTATTTTGCCTTTGTGCTGATAGGGATAGCTTTCAATTATTATCTCAGCACGTCTCTGAACAGCCTTTCTTCCAGTATTCGCGAAGGGCAGATCATGGGAACGCTCGAAGCCCTGCTGGTCACACAGACTGAAATTCCAACGATCATCATCTCTTCATCAGTCTACAGCTTTTTGTTCACCACGCTGCGCGTTATGATTTTCATTATTATAGGCGTCTTCGTCTATGGCCTTGATCTCTCCCGCGCCAATTATGCAGGCGCTGTGGTAATTTTATTAATATCAATAATAGCCTTCAGCAGCTTTGGGATTTTGTCTGCAAGTTTTGTCATGGTTTTAAAGAAGGGGGATCCGGTGGCGAGTATTTTTAATGGTATCAGCTGGCTGCTGGGCGGCGTCTATTATCCGGTCAGTATCCTTCCATCCTGGCTTAAACCCTTTTCATATTTTCTTCCCATCACTTATGCATTGGAAGGGATGCGCCTTGCCCTGATCAAAGGCGCGTCATTCTACAATCTTCTGCCCAGCATACTTTCACTGCTGCTTTTTACCGCAATACTTATGCCCGTCAGCATTTATTCTTTCCAGTATGCCATTCGTCTTGCAAAGCGTGATGGCAGTCTTACCCACTATTAATTATTTAAAGTTACCAGTTACCGATTATTGCGGCGAAACATCCAGTTTGGGAGGGCGCTGAGAAAGAGGTGGATTTTACTCCAGGCAGAGCTTAGGTGCGGAAATTTTTTAGCTCCGAATAATTTTATTTTACTAGCATAGAAAAATTCAAAAACAGCATTAAGATAGTGCCAGTAATATCCAGCGCTGCGATTGGTAAACAACCAGAAACTTCTGGTCAGGTCAATCGTACTTCCCGGGCGGTAAATCCGCACCACCTTTCCTATCACCATCTCGCCGGAAATAGTTGTTGGGAAAACGCCTCGATCCCCTTTCTCGTAGAGATACGTAATATTGTCTTGCCTGAATTTACCAACAATTCTGTGTGCGACCATCCCGGTAGGCCGCTGAAAGAGGGCAATGTCACCGATGCGCAGTTCTTCAGCATGCCGTACGGGTATAACGCCAAGGTTATCTGAATCCCGGATGAGCGGTCGCATGCTGGTTCCGCGTATCTTAAAAATCCTTTCCTTGCCGCTTTCTTTCCAGAATTCTATGAACTGCTCTTTAACGTCCTGCATAGCATCTATTTTTTAATGGAGAATGAGCGGGTTTGGGAATACTCCAGGATTTCGTTCCCGGTACCGTAACTCACGACACGCCAGTATAGTTTTTCATTCTGTATGCCCATAATGTTAAGAATAAACCAGATAAAAAAGTTTGGCGTATATTCCCTCGCAGCGATAAACTGGGACATTATCAGCGGGGCTCTCATGATTTTATTAACAGGAAAATCCGGATCTGCTGAAAATTCAATCTTATACTTGTCAGTATTGTTAGTATCATCCCAAGTGAACGTGTAGCGTGTAGTCCGGTGCAGAACAGCTGCATCCCCTGGGTTGAGCAGCTTTATTGAAGATGGCACAGAAGACGTCTTTAATTCTGTTGCCGGGTCGCCCAAGAGAACGAATGTTTCTACAATGTCACGTGTCTGCAGCTCTGTGTAAGCAGCTATTTTACTCAGAGTAACAAGCTGACCGATTATATTTTCACCCTTATTGAACAGATTTTCAAATATATTTTTTGCTAGCACTTCATGATCAGACGTAAAGCCAAGCCCTGTAGAAGCAAAGCAGGCAATAGCACCTTTATTTTCTGCCCGCACTAATTCCTCAGCCAGAGAATATTTATCAAGAAAGTTGGGGAAAAATCCGTTCAGGCAGTCAAGCGTAATTACAAAGGTAAGATTCTGACCGTTGTTTAACAAATCAACATCATTCCGGGGAACTTGATCTTTGTCATCCGGTGTGTGGAAGAGAAACTCTCCGGCCCAGTTATCCACAGAGCCATGACCGGTATAATTCGTAGCAAGGCTGCCTGCATTGATTTTACTCACCAGATCACTGGTTGCGGCCGTAACATCACTGTAATTTTCCAAATAAACCTTTTCTGCGGCATAATTCGACGGCAATATTTTTGCCAGAGTATCAGACACTTTTGTAAAATCTGCA
>JAPLIX010000281.1 GCA_026388865.1 Pseudomonadota bacterium
CCACAAAAGGTATTTCTATTGACCGCATTGATGAAAACTACTGGAAGAAAAAGAAGGCATATTTTAGGAGAGTGCTGTAAATGTGCTATCATATCTATAGACAAGTAAGCTGTATACCATGACATTACCGCAGACCATTGCAGAACTTGAGCAGGCCGGCTATAAAACGGGCTCTGTCAAGGAGGAGCTGCGCCGCAACCTGATAGCGAAGATGAAAAAGGGTGAGCAGCTTTTTCCCGGCATCATCGGCTATGATGACAGCGTCATCCCGGAAATTGAAAACGCGGTGCTCTCCGGCCACAACATTATTTTCCTGGGCGAGCGCGGGCAGGCAAAGACCAGACTCATGCGCGCTTTCATCGGCCTTCTGGATGAGCACATTCCCGCTGTCGCGGGATGCGAGATAAATGATAATCCCTGCAGCCCGGTCTGCAGGCAGTGTCGGGACACGGTAAAAGAGCAGAAGGGAAACACGAAGGTAGCATGGATTCCGCGCAGCCTGCGCTACGCGGAAAAGCTTGCAACCCCTGATGTCAGCATCGCGGACTTAATCGGGGACATCGATCCGGTGAAAATCGCCGAGGGCCGCTATTTATCAGATGAGCTTGCGATCCACTACGGCCTGATCCCCCGCGCCAACCGCGGCATCCTGTCCATAAACGAGCTGCCTGATCTCCATGAGAAAATCCAGGTGGGACTCTTTAACCTCCTTGAGGAGCAGGACGTGCAGATCCGGGGCTACAAGATTTCTCTGCCCCTTGATCTGGTGATACTTGCCACCGCAAACCCTGAAGACTACACCAGCCGCGGCAGGATCATTACCCCGCTCAAGGACCGGTTCGGCGCCCAGATCCGCACCCACTATCCCCGCACCATCGAGGAAGAGATACAGATCGTGCGGCAGGAGCGCCTGCCCTTTGACTGCGACGGGTTCTCACTCACATTACCGCTTTTCATTGAAAAGATTATTGCCGAGGTCTCCCAGTCAGCGCGCCGCAAATCAGAGATCAGCCAGCACTCGGGCATCAGCGTGCGCATGACCATCCACAACATGGAGAATTTGATCAGCAATGCCCTGCGCAGGTCCATCAGGCTGCATGAGCAGCAGGTGGTGCCGCGCATCACCGACCTCATGCACCTCTGCTCAACGATGAAGGGAAAGATTGAGTGGGAGTTTCTTGAGGACGGCGTGGAAGAAGAAAAAATCAACGCCCTGATACGGGACGCGGTGGTGAAAATATTCCGCAAACATTATCCCCAGGAAACCTTTGCGCTGTTCCTGAAGGAATTTTCCTCTGCCGATGGCTTTGAAGTATCGGAGATGACCCCGTCTTCCGCCTACGCGGCACACCTTGGAAAATATCCATCCCTGAAGAATCATGTATCAGCGCTTCTTGAAGAACTCTCACCGGGACTTCTTGCCTCAGGCGCGGAATTCATTCTTGAAAGCCTTTCCCATCTGGGCAGGATTAAAAAAGAAGTGCGGCATGATACCGTGTTCTATGTAAAGCCCGCATGAAAGTAATCACCTACCGCCCGCTGTCCCCGGACGAGCAGCTGAATTTTCCCGGGGCGCCGTTCCCGGTCAAAGCCCTTGCCGATGCAGTGCTTAAAAACCAGTCCTTGCAGGAAGCCCTTGAAGAGCTGCAGAAGGAAGGATACCGGGATGAGCAGGGTGAGAAACTGTTCATTGGCATAAAAGACCTCATGGAAGAGGTTAAGAAGCTGAAAGAGCTGCTCGCGGCGCTTCTGCCGCACGATGATTCATCGCGCAGGAAAGGCTCACGGCAGCAGTTAAGCGATGTTGATGCATCGCTCTATTACCTGCCCGGCCAAGACGGCCCGCCCCGGTCAGGAAAGCCCATGGACGGCGCGTCCCTCCAGGCCCTGGCGCGTCTGCTCAGTGATGCGTCCCGCAAGGAAAAGCTTACCGTGCGTGAAGCGCTCATGCTCACCGCTCACCTCCGCACCATTGAAAATCTGGAAAAGGACTTGAAGCGCGTCTACTGGGGCTTTGATCTGGAAAGTATTGACGAGGGGCTGCTCGAAGAAATACTGGGGGAAGACAGTCTCAAGCACTGGCAGATGATTAAGGACCTTGCTGCACACATGGTCCGGGAAGGTGTTGCCCGTGAGGGCCCGTCAGGTCTCAGGCTCACCTCCCCGGGGCTGCAGAAAATCGCCTGGCACATCCTGAAAGAAATTTTTAAGCCGCGAAAAACCGACCCCGCAGCAGACCGGCGCCAGCCGCGGCGCAGCAGCGAGCCGCCGGCAGCCCATGAAACCAGGCCCTACCGGTTCGGCGACCCCCTGCACCTTGATCTGAGCAGGTCAGTGCTGAACGCGGTAAAGCGAGCGGGGATGCAACTGCCGGTGCGTATCAGCACGCAGGACTTTATCGTCTATGACCAGGAGCCCTTCTCCCGGTCTGCAACGGTCCTTTTACTTGATGTGAGCAAGTCCATGCGCTTTGAAGACCGCTATATAGCAGCTAAAAAAGTGGCGCTTGCCCTCTATGAGCTCAACCGCAGGCGCTATCCGCAGGACCGGGTGGCGGTCGTTACCTTTTCCATGGAAGCGCGCAAAATCCGCACGGAATTTCTCTCCTGGGATGAAACAAATCCCTACACCAACATGGAAGCAGCGCTCGATGCGGCGCGCAAAACCCTTGCCCTGCACAAGGGCTTTCGCCGGCAGATATTTCTTATCACCGACGGAGAGCCCACGGCGCACCGCGAGCGGGGCACGGTATTCTTCCAGTTTCCGCCCCACCAGAAAACCCTGCAGCGCACGCTCAGCGCGGTTGAGAGCCTGGCGCGGCATAAGATATCCTTAAGCGTTTTCCTTCTGTCCCAGGAGAAGAGCAGCATCAGGTTTGTCGATGAGATGGCAAAGCGGGCGCAGGGCAGGGTATTTCACATAAGCCCGCAGGATCTGGGGCAGTGCGTGCTCATGGACTATATTGATAAGAAGAGAAAATATATTTAAAAAAGGTAAAAAAACAAGTGCTTGACTTTTATAGCTAATTTTGAAATGATTTTTAACATGAAGGAGTAATCACGACGGCACTTATTAATCCGCCGGTATTTTCTGTGTCACCCGTATAGGTATCTCACGTTGAACGCTATCGCAGTAAACGAACGGCGGTTACTTTACAACTCCCTCCACAAACAGTGCAATGCATCCGCTGCACATGAGCTGTATCGTAATAAAAATAAAAATGACGGAATCATGCTGCTGCCGGTTATACGAAGAACAGTAATGAAAAGGGGATGCGATAGTCTCTCATCCATTGTCAGGGAACCTCACAGGGGAGATTAAGACTATGGGAAAAATAGAAACATTCATGGAACGCGTTGCAGATCATGTTATAGAGAAGCGCAACATCTACCTCATCCTCGCCATCATCATCACCGTCTTTTTTGGCTGGCAGTGCCGGAAGCTGTCGGTAAAGACCGTGTTCGCCGACCTGCTGCCGCAGCAGCACCCGTACATAAAGCTGCACAATGAGATCCGCAACAAGTTTGGCGGTGCCAACCAGGTGCTTATCATGGTGGGGGTGAAACCCAAGGGTAAATACCGGGATATCTTTAATGTTGAAACCCTGACGAAGGTAAAGAACATCACTGAGGATATGTTTCAATTGAATGCAGTTGACCGCTACAAGATTATCTCCATAGCAAGTTCGCAAATAAGGGATTTCAGAGCACTGCCCTCGGGATACACATCTGTTCCGGTTATGTTCCCCAAAGTTCCGCAAACCCCGGAAGATATCAATAAGCTCAGGCTGGTTATTTATGGAAACCCCATCACCTACCCGGGGTTAGTGTCTCTTGACAGCGCCAAGACGTTAATCCAGGTGGACTTTTTTGAAGAGCAGATGGATTATACGACCACCTTCAAGGAGCTGCAGGCGTTGCGCAAGAAATATGAAGATGACAATCACTTTATAGC
>JAPLIX010000062.1 GCA_026388865.1 Pseudomonadota bacterium
CCAGGGCATTGAATTTGACTACTGCTGTGTGCATGCAGCATTTGCCCTGCGCGACCAGGGCCTTGACACCATCATGGTCAACTGTAACCCCGAAACCGTCTCCACTGATTACGACACCTCGGACAAGCTCTATTTTGAGCCCCTCACCGTGGAGGATGTGCTGAGCATCTATGAGAAGGAACAGCCCGAGGGCGTGATTGTGCAGTTCGGCGGGCAGACGCCGTTAAACATTGCCGATGAGCTCTATGCCGCAGGGGTTAAAATTTTAGGAACAACGCCTGAAACCATAGACCTTGCCGAAGACCGCGACCGCTTCCGCAAGGTGATGAAGAAGCTGGGCATACCGCAGCCTGCATCAGGGATGGCGAAAACCTTCGATGAGGCACTGGAGATTGCCCATGAGATCGGCTATCCGCTCATGGTCAGACCCTCCTATGTTCTGGGCGGGAGGGCAATGGAAGTTGTCCATGACGAGCAGATGCTGAAACACTACATGGAACGGGCGGTCGATGTAACGCCTGAGCGCCCCATCCTTATTGATAAATTCCTCGAGAACGCCATCGAGGCCGAAGCTGACGCTATCTCAGACGGCACTGATGCGTTTGTGCCGGCAGTCATGGAGCATATCGAGCTCGCGGGCATCCATTCAGGTGATTCCGCCTGCGTGATACCGCCGGTGAGTATCCCGCAGAAGCACATTGAAACCATAGATGAATTTACGCGCAAAATTGCCCTTGAGCTGCACGTGGTAGGGCTCATAAACATCCAGTACGCGATTGCAAACGATACGGTCTATATCCTTGAGGCAAATCCCCGCGCGTCACGTACCGTGCCGCTGGTCTCCAAGGTCTGCAACATTCCCATGGCGCGGCTGGCAACCCAGGTGATGATGGGCAAAAAACTTTCTGACCTCGGGTTGAAGCGCAGGCCCATCCCGCACTTTGGCGTGAAAGAGGCGGTCTTCCCCTTTAATATGTTCCCCGAAGTTGACCCGCTGCTGGGGCCGGAGATGCGCTCAACCGGTGAAGTCCTGGGTATGGCTGATTCATTTGGCCTGGCCTTTTACAAAGCCGAGGAAGCTGCCAATCAGCGCCTCCCCGTTGAAGGCACGGTGCTGATTACCGTCAGCGAAGAGGATCGGCCTGCGATTCTTGATGTGGCCCGGCGCTTCCATGACCTTGGCTTCAGCATTGCAGCAACAGACGGCACACAAAATTTCCTTGCCCAGAATGGCATCGAAGCAAAGCAGATCAAAAAACTCCAGGAAGGCCGCCCCAATATTGTTGACGCCATGACCAATAAAGAGATACAGCTCATCATCAACACCCCGGTGGGCAAGCTGAGCAAGCATGATGACTCTTATATCCGCAAGTCGGCAATTAAATTTAAGATTCCCTACATAACAACCATCGCTGCAGCCCTTGCGGCTGCCCGCGGAATTGAAGCATTTAAAAAGGGACGCGGCACGGTAAAGTCCCTGCAGCAGTATCACGAAGATATTAAGTGAATCGGTGAATAGGTGAGTCGGTCAATAGGTTAATAGGTGAAAGGGCGAAGAGGTAAAGAGGTAAAAAGGCAGGAGGCAACGGGCACAAAGGTAAGTCGGTGAAAAGGTAAATCGGAATTTCACCTTACACCTTCCACGTTTCACTGGCCACGGTTCGGCAAGCTCACGGCTCACCGTAGGCTGGTCACGGGTCACAAAAAAAAGGTTCAAGGATAAAACCTGACAGTTCTGTAGCCGCAGGCTTCAGCCTGCGCAGCAATCTAACATCCTTTAAACAGATAAATGCGATGCTTACCATAGACAATACGGCTTTAATTATTATTGATGTGCAGGAAAAGCTTTTCC
>JAPLIX010000451.1:0-8838 GCA_026388865.1 Pseudomonadota bacterium
TTCAAAACATCAAATATTTGAAATAAAAAAAGCGGTTTTAGGGTTTATTGTATTTTCATTTTGGATTTGTTTAGGATTTAGGGATTAGAATTTAGAATTTATTATTCTCATTCCTCCCACTTGATAAGGCACAATTCAGACGGGCTGAACAGCGCCGGATTCTTCGGCAGAATGCGCAGGGTGTAGCCATGCAGGCCGCTTTTCTGGCAGGGAACCCGGCAGATAAAAATATAACTCGCTGATTCAGCGCCCTTGTACATCATGGGTATGGGCTGGCTGGAGGAATAGTTTTCCTCACCATCAACCATGCCGTTGTATATCTCTATCGAGACATCATCGGGGCTCAAGCTGCCAAGGGTTATACCCGCCTCCACTTCAAAAACATTTCCCACCTTCTGTTCCATGCTGTCATTGTGTTTGACATAATTTATTTTTATGCTGCCCCAGCCTTTATACACCTTCTCCTTCCAGGCTGCCAGAGCCCGGGCCATGGCAAAGCCGTCGGCAGTCAACTCCTGGCTGCGCCGCATCAGCGGCTGATAAAACCGCTGGTTATATTCATAGACCATGCGGTTGGTATTGAAGGCCGGGCAGATTGCCTGCATCATGGATTTCATCAGAGCTATCCAGCTCCGCGGCAGGCCGTCTTCTCCCCGGTTATAGAACAGGGGCACAATCTCTTTCTCCAGCAGGTCATACATCTCGCTTGACTCAACCACGTCCTGGTAGTTGAGGTCTTCATACTCCTCTTCCTTGCCGATGGCCCAGCCCGTTTCATTGGAATAGCCCTCGCACCACCACCCGTCAAGCACGCTTAAGTTAAGGGCGCCGTTGCAGGCGGCCTTCATGCCGCTGGTGCCGCTCGCCTCAAAAAGCTTGCGCGGATTGTTGAGCCAGATGTCCACACCCTGCACCATGTAGCGCGCCAGCGCCAGGTCATAGTCCTCAAGGAACACGATCCGGTTTCTGAACTTGTCGCTCCGGGCAAAGTTTATGATCTGGCGTATGAAATCTTTTCCCTCCGTATCCCTGGGATGGGCCTTGCCGGCAAAAATAATCTGTACCGGCTTTTCCCGGCTGCAAAGAATACCTGCCAGCCGGTCCGGGTCCTTGAAAATAAGGGTGGCCCGCTTGTAGGTGGCAAAGCGCCGGGCAAAACCGATGGTGAGCGCTTCGGGATTCAGCACCTCGGAGGCGCGCGAAATTTCACGCGTTGATTTTCCCCGCTTGAGCAGGTGCGTTTTCAGGTCGCGCCGGGCAAAGGCTACCAGCCGCTCGCGCCTGCGCTCGTGGGTCCGCCACAGCTCCTCATCGGGAATCTCCGCCACGCGTTTCCAGATCTCCTCGTTGCAGGGGTCATACAGCCAGCGCGGCCCCAGGTAGCGGTCCAGGAGGTCCGTCATTTCATGGGATATCCACGACGGCGAATGAATGCCGTTGGTGACAGAAGTAATGGGGATTTCATCGGGCGGGAAGCCGGGCCAGATTTTTTGCCACATCCGGCGTGACACGCTGCCGTGAATTTTACTCACCCCGTTGGTGAAGCCTGCCAGGCGTATGGCCAGCACGGTCATGCAGAAGTTCTCGCTGGTGTTACCCGGCTCCTCGCGTCCGAGGTCCAGAAACTGCTCTCTGGATAATCCCAGCTGGGGATAGTAGGTGCGGAAATATTTTTCCATGAGCTCAGTGGCGAACACGTCATTTCCCGCCGGTACCGGCGTGTGCGTGGTGAACACGCTGCCCGCGGTAAATACCTCCCGTGCTTCTGTAAACGAAAGCCCCTGCTCCTTCATCAGGATGCGGATGCGCTCCAGCGCGAGGAATGCCGCGTGCCCTTCATTCATGTGGCACATCACCGGCTTAATGCTTAAGGCCTTCAACGCCCGTATGCCGCCGATGCCCAGCAATATTTCTTGGCGGATGCGGGTTTCATTGTCTCCGCCGTAGAGCTGCGCGGATATATCCCGGTATTCAGGCCGGTTCTCGACTATATTGGTATCAAGCAGGTACAGGGGGACCATGCCGACCTGCGCTTTCCAGATGCGCGCACGCACCGGCCCGTCCGGATATTCAATTTCGATGGCAAGATCAGTCGCTTCATCCTTTTTGACGAGCTGCACCGGCATGTTAAAAAAATCATTCTTCGGGTAGCGCTCCTGCTGCCATCCCTCGGCGTTCAGGTACTGCTGGAAATAGCCGCCCTGATACAGAAGCCCTACTGCCGCGAGCGGCAGCCCGAGGTCGCTCGCGGATTTAAGATGGTCAGCGGCTAAAATGCCCAGGCCCCCGGAATAGATGGGCATGCACTCGGTGAGCCCGTACTCCAGGGAAAAATAGGCGATCTGCGATTCATCCTGCTTGCCATAGGTGTGCTCATACCAGGTCTTATAGGTGAAGTATCTTTCCAAGCTCTGCAACGCCCGTTCAAAATGGGACATGAACCCGTCATCAGTAAGCGCGTTCTCCAGTGTTTCCTGTTTTATAACACCGAGCATGTGCAGGGGATTGTGGTTGGTTGTCTCCCAGAGGTCACGGTCAAGCCGTCTGAAGAGGTCTATGGTTTCTTTGTGCCAGGTCCAGCGAAGATTATAGGCAAGCTTTAAAAGGCCCTGAAGATTTTCCGGCAGGCAGGGAGCAATGGTGTACTGGTGTTTTGGCTTCATACCCCGATCTCCTCTTAATAGAATTATTGCCAGGTGCAGGCAAAATATAGCAAGTAATGATACGAGAGTAAAACAAAAAGTATCAGAGATGATATATAAAAATTCTCAATTATTTGCATCTGATTGTGGTATTATATAATATTACCTGCAGGCAACAGCACCGGTAACAAGAAGGTGCGGTAACAAACCGCAGGAGCATAAAACCAGAGAGGACACTGAGGTCAGCTCTGT
This sequence comes from Pseudomonadota bacterium, assembly GCA_026388865.1. Taxonomy (GTDB): domain Bacteria; phylum Desulfobacterota; class WTBG01; order CAIYCZ01; family CAIYCZ01; genus JAPLIX01. The sequence goes on from JAPLIX010000451.1 coordinate 2,895, forward strand.
GTTCTGGTTCGTTTTAACAATATATAAATAGTGTTTCAGGAGGCAGACCATGAAGATAATGGCATTTGCGGGAAGTCCGAGAAAAGGCTCAAATACCGACCTGCTCATTGACCAGGTAATTGAAGGGGCCAAAAGCGCAGCAGCAGTGGAAGTGGAAAAAATATATATCTATGATGCGGACATAAAATACTGCACCGGGTGCGGGGCGCATTCGATTCTGCAGGGAAGTAAAGACTGCCCGCTGAAGGATGACATGGCAGGTATCCTGCAACGTATGCAGGAAGCTGACGGCTTTATCTTCGGCTCCCCGAATCATGGCCGCACCATTTCAGCGGGGCTCACCAACTTCTTCTCACGGATGATGCCGCTCCTCAAGATGCACGTTGAACGGGATGATGCCGGAAACATCGTGCATGCCGAATCCCGGCCGTTAATCAGGGGAAAAAAGGCGGTCATCGTGGTCAGCCAGGGAGATAATATCGCCTCGTCATCGGCCCTGGTGCTGATGATACTTGATGCCAACCTGCGTGATTTTCATCTGCGCAAAGTCGGCGAAGTCTTCAGCATGTTTAATTTGAAGCGGGCCCAGGTTAAGGAAAAGCCGGCTGATCTAAATACCGCATTTGCCGCTGGAGTCAGGCTGGCAACTGCCCGCTAAGGGGATGCTTGCAAAAGTTGTCTTATAAAAAAAAAGGAGCCATACAAAACCACAGAGGGCACTGAGAAATTCTCTGCGTCCTAAAGAAAGCCAATAGCTGAAAGCTGTCAGCCCCTCGACCGTGAGCTCTGGGCCGAACGGCTGACAGCCTTTAATAATTTTCTCTGCGTTCCCGATAGCTATCGGGACTGTGGTTAATTTTTTAGATAAGGGTATTTATGCTTTCTCCCGAAACGCCGCCGGTTCTCCACATTGTCGGGAGGAAACGCTCAGGGAAAACCGGGCTCATTATAAAACTGATTCGCAGCCTTGCGGCAAAAGGCTACCGCATTGCCGGCGTGCGCCATTCGCCCCATGCTCACTGCCTTGATGCAGAAGGATCTGATACCGACGCCTACAAAAAGGCCGGCGCCATCGGTGCAGCGCTCATTACCGCTCATGAGACCAATCTGTTTTGTCCGGCCATGAGCTGGGATGACAAGTTTTTGCCCATCAGGCATTCCTTTAATCACTGTCATCTCATTCTGGTTGAAGGGGGAGTGAAAGAGGGAAAAGAAAAAATTGAAATTATACCGCCCGGTGAAAGCCCGCTCTGCGGCGGTGATGTCAGCTTGCGCGCACTGGTGAGTGCTCACTATGCTGCCCCCGGCCTCACCTCGTTTGACCCGGAGGACGTGGACGGGCTCTCTTCGTTCATAGAGGAGCGCTATATCAAAACCGCCATTTCCGGGGCGGTGATGGCCGGCGGCAGGTCAAGCCGCCTGGGAGTTAACAAGGCCTTCTTAAAGTTCCAGGGCCGGCCGGGCATAGAGCTGCTGTTGGAAAAAGTGTCAGCGCTGGTCTCGCCGGTAACGATTATTACCAACAGCCCTGCTGAATTCAAGTATCTAACTATTGCCGCTGCTCCGGATATCCGCCCCGGGTGCGGCCCGCTCTCGGGAATCCATGCTGCCCTGAGCCTGAGCCCCACGGAATATGTGCTGGTCGTCTCCTGTGATCTTCCGCTGCTTACGCTGCATATTTTGCGCACGCTGCTCGCCGGATACCCGGGATACGACATCACCCTCTACAAACATGAACTGTTTGAACCCCTCTGTGCTGTGTACCGCCGCACCTGCCTGCCGGCTCTTGAAGAGCTCATGGACCACCATGAATACCGGATCATTGACCTGTTCCCCACGCTCAACGTCAAAGTCATCCGCACGGAGCAGAATGATGCGTTTCAGAGCATAAACACTCTGGAAGATTACGCACGCTTGCGGGAAAAGCATGAGAAGGGATAGGGGACGAAAGGCAGGTTTAATTTTTCTGGTTTAAGGTTCAAGGTTTTAAAGTTTAAGGTTGAACTTTAAACCTCAAACTTTAAACCTTAAACTATATTTCATAGTGATGCGGCTCAGGATGGGCCGCCTGGATGAGGGAGCAATCAAAGATTTCATCCCTGGTGAGGGAGCGCTTCAGATAACCCATATTCGCAAGCACCGGGACAAACGCCAGCGTTGCCGTAATATATTCATCAGGAAGGGACGCACAGTACTTGGGAGAAATTGCGCAGGTCTTTAAAATAAAGTCAGGGCTCATGGCCCGGTTCTCTTCGGCAAGCAGTGCCGCGGCATTGTGCGGCTGCTGCCTAAATACATCACAGGCCTTTTCATGGAGCTGCAAAAACCCCCGCAGCAGCTCTGCCGCAGAAAGGAGCTCCTCCCGTACCACAATACCGTAGCTTGGATTAAAACGCCACAGGCTGTCCGGCGGTAAAACAATTTCCTGTCCATAAAACTGCCGGGCAACCACGGCAAGCTGCGGCGTACCCACCGCCCCGTCAATCTCTGCCTCATCGATTGCTGCAGGGATGAGATCTGCCCAGGGGAAATTTATTACCTCAACGCCCTCAATCTGAAACTTTCGCAGCAGAAAACGGATAATCACATCATGAATAGAGCCCCGCGCCGGAGACCCGATCTTCTTGCCCGCAAACTGGCTGAGCACTGCCTGCACGCTGTCAAGACGGTGCAGAGGTGCATAGCCGCTGCCGGCAATCATGACCGTTCCCTCCACGTGCCCGCCGGCGATGCAGCGCAGGGGCACCCCCCGGTCAATGCCGATCATCGCCGGCGGAAGGCCGATATAGCCCAGGTCAATGTCACCCGCAGCAAAAGCCTCGACCATGGCCGGACCGGTCCCGAACAGGCGCCACGAAGCATTGACGCCAAGCCCGTCAATCCATGAGCCGCGCTTCAGGATGTGGGAGGTATGATAGCTGGAACCCCTGCTGAGCATTATGACATTGTCAAAATGCAACCACAGTGCACAGAGAAAATAATATTCAAAGCTGTCAGCCTTCAGCCATCAGCTATCAGCAACCAGTTATTAATCTCCTCTGTGTCCTCTGAATTATTTTTTTCTTTTTTTAATTTTATTTCCGGTACTGTGTATCAGCAAACTGTTCCCGGCCTTTATAAAAGCTCCGCGTTGCTACTTGTTCTATGCTCAAAATGCAGTGCTGTTGGTTATGCCCTCTGCCGGTTCTTATCTTGAGACCACAGAGAATGTCTCGGTGGTCTCCGTGGTTCCCTGTTTTCCCCTGTTTTTGGTGAAAAACTTTTAACGGTACCGGCATTATCTGGGTGTTTTAGTTTTGAGGTCAATAATAAATTTTTCTGCTGTCTTCACATCGATTAGGGACGAGGGGTTTTTAAGCGCCTGCTGAAAATGAAAGAGGGCTTTTTCATTGTTACCCTTCTCCATATAGATAGCGCCCAGGTTGTAATGGGCGAGGGTATGGTTTGGATCAGCCGCCAGGGTATCCTGATATGCTTTTATGGCACGGTCATAGTCACCGAGCCGGAGATAAAGGGTGCCAAGATTAAACTGTGCATCTTTGAGCTTCGGGTTAATGGCGACTGCTTTTTGGAATAGTTCGAGCCCTGCCGTATCATCCTTTTTTAATACGGTAAGCTGTCCCAGCATGTTGTACGCCTCAGCAATGTTGGGGTTGAAGGCAAGTGTTTTTCTGAAATAGTCTTCAGCCGCTGCATAGTTCTGCAGGTAATAGTGGGAGAGCCCTATGTTGTAGCAGATGAGCGGGTTTTGCGGCTTTAAACGAAACGCCTTTTCATATTCTGCAAGCGCCTGCGCGTGCTGCCCCTGGCGCTGATAGATATTGCCCTGCATGACATAATTTTCTGCTGCCGGCGCTGCCGTGTTCTGCAGCAGGGGCTTCAGTACTTCCTGCGCCTTTTCATACTGGCCCCGCTCCATGTACAGCGCGCTCAGCCACTGCCGGGTTTCCGGCTGATTTGGCTTGATCCTGAGCGCGCGCTCGTATTCCTGAATCGCCTGTTCCGTCCGTTTCAGCGAACGGTACAAATTACCGAGGTTGATGTGCGGCTCGGGATAGTTTTTGTTTATCTCAATGGCTTTTTGATACTGTGCGATTGCCTGATCGTATTTCTGCTGCGAGTAATAGACAATCCCCAGGTCATTATAGGCCTGCTCAAAGTTGGGCATGAGGTTTATGGCCCATTTGAAATATTTTTCCGCCTCATCAAATTTCCGCAGCTGCAGATAGCAGTACCCGGTATTGAGGATGGCGCTGGTATTATTGGGGTGCGCGCGAAACGTCTCTTTATATTCTTCAATGGCCTGCTGGTAGTTACCCTGCAGTGCATAATTGCGGGCCAGCAGCGCTGAGATATTGGAATTGTACAGGGAAAAGATTTTGGCCTTTTTCAGGGCTTCGCTTGATTTCTCAATGCTGCCCCGCTGGTCCTCAACTATCGCCTCGACAAAATATTTATCTGACAATAAAGTAGACCGAAACCAGGAGGAACACCAGCAGCACAATGGAAAAAGCGCTGCGCAGCAGGATATGGCGGCGCACGGCAACCGTGGCCAGCGGAGCCTTAAAGCTCTCGCGGTAGAGCACTCCCATAAGGGCAAAGAAGCTGAACAGATACACGGGAGGAAGTGCCCGCTCCATGGGAAAGCAAAACGCGGCATTAATGATAAAGCCGACCACGCCCAGGCAGATAAACAGCGCCCGCAATTTGATGCGGTCATCGCGGCTGCGGAAAAAGATGCGCCCGAACATCCAGAAAAAAATCCCGAACAGCGCGGCATAGGCGGCAAACCCGAAGATGCCCAGCTCAACAAGCATCTGCAGGTGATCGTTGTGCACGCGGGTGAGCTGGTGTTCATCGGTGAACGACCAGTCCACGTCAGCAGCGCGGTGGTAGAGGGGGTAGAAGATCTTGAAATTCTGCAGCCCGGTACCCCACCAGAGGTAATCCTTCACCATGTGCATGGTATTCTTCCACCAGATCATTCTGAGCTGCGCTGAATCCCCGCCGGTGGTGTCGGTCATGGAAACCTGAATAGACTCCTTATTCATGGGAACGGGAATGTCAGCGGATGGCAGCCGGGAGCAAACGACCAGGAGGACCAGAAAAATGCCGGCAACCGCCGAAGAAAACAGGAGCTTCTGCCTGGACTGCTTCTGCACCAGCGCCTTCAGCCGGGGTAAACAGGCAATCCCCATGAGGGTAAAAACAACCAGCGCTGCAAGCCAGCCGGCGCGGGTCTTGGTATATAATAAATAGAGCAGCGTGAGAAAGATGCTGGCCGCGCTGAAAATCGACTGCCATGCCCTGCGGGACAGTACCAGGCAGCCAACACAGAGCGGCAGAGACATGGAGATAATATGTGCGGACATGTTCTTGTTGGATAAGGTGCTGGCAGGCGGAACAATCTGGGGCACCCCTGCAAAATTAAACAGGTACTGGCATATGCCGACGGCAGAAACCGCCATGATGCTCAGCGTGACGGTAAAAAAGTAGCGGTCGGTACTTTCCCCGTCAGGGAGCGTATTAAGAAGAAAGAAATAGAAGAGAATCGAGGCAGCGTAGTGCAGCAACTGCAGTGACGCCAGGGAGCTGTTTGGCGCCTTGATCATAGAAATCCAGCACAAGGCGTAAAAAAGCAGGATAGGAATATCAAGCGCGGAGATCTTCCAGGTAAACCCTGCACCCTGCTTAAAGTGCCAGATTCTTACCAGGGAAAGTAATATAATTCCCCACTGCAGGATAGCCATTTTGGGAACATTTTCAAACTCTCCTGCCTGTCCATAAAATATGAGCGGTGACACCCCGAGCAGAAAGAGCGGTCCAAACACCAGCAGGACCTCTGCACTATGTATCTTTTCAAACCAGCTGCCCGGGACAGGCCTGACAGCCTGGGTGCTGCCGCCATCTGCTTTAGCTGCTGGTTTTTTCTTTTTTGTTTTTG
>JAPLIX010000451.1:8903-16816 GCA_026388865.1 Pseudomonadota bacterium
CCTGCTCCCCGATCTGCTTTTCCAGCACCAGACTGCCTGCCAGCAGGGTAATCATTGCTGCCAGCGCGTCTGCGTCTTTTGGCTCCACCAGGAAACCTGAGACCGTGTCTTCAATAAGTTCCGGCAGCGCACTCACCCTGGTGGCAATGACCGGCTTTCCCATGGCCATGGCTTCAAGCACTGACAGGCCGAACCCCTCCCACCGGGAGGGGTGGACAAATATATCGATAGCATTGAGCAGGTCAGCGGTATCTGACCGGTAGCCGGTAAACAGCACCGCCTTCTCAAGGCCTGATTTCCGCACCCGGGCCTTGAGATCATTTTCAAGTTCGCCGCTCCCCACAATCAGCAGCCGCAGGTTTTGGTTCTGCTGCAAAGCTTTTGTAAACGCCTCAATGAGATAGCGATGCCCTTTCTGCGCAACGAGCCGGGCAATAATACCAAGCACGGTTTCATCGCGGCCTATACCCAGTTTCGTGCGCACGACAGCGCGCTCTGTCGCCGGCTGCGGGGGCTCTATTCCGTAGTAAATGGTCTGCAGCATGTCCAGCGGTACCCGTTCAACCGTATGGGTAAAGGTGCGGATCCATTCTGATATGGTTATAGCCCGGGTGATGTTTCTATTGAGCGCGTAATTCACCAGCCGCAGAAAACCATGCTGCCGGAATGCATCATCATTGTGCTTGGAAGAAATAATGCAGGGTATTCCGGCAAACTTTGCTGCTGGTATCCCGTACCCATCTCCGTGCATCAAATGAGTATGCACAAGCGCAGGCCGTACGTCCCGCAGGTACTGCACCAGGCGCACAAAACAGGCCGGGTCAATATCATGCCGGATGGTACTAGTATGAGTTATAACACCGCGTTGTGCAAGCAGCGCACAATAGTCATCAACAGGGTGCCGGGGATCTGTCAGAATTAAAAATGTTATTTCATACGCGGGGCTGTTAAGGCGGGGAAGCAGTGTCAGGAGGTGATTTTCCATCCCGTGAATGCCGGTAACCTTGGCAATATGAACTATCTTCTTTTTCTCGGCAGCAGTTGACAATTGATAACCCCCACAGCTGAAAGTTCCGCTCTTTTCCTCACGTCTTTGCTGTTATCCCCTTCAGGGTAAGCAGTTCATCATAGAGAGTTTCAATTTTTTTCACCATGTCATGGAGCGAAAACTCTTGTGCAGCCGTCTCCCGCCCCTGCGCAACAATTGCCTGCTTCAAAGGCTGGTCTTTAAAGAGCCGGATGATTCTCTCTGCCATCAGTGAAATATTTCCCGGGGGCGTAAGAAAGCCGTTTACCCCGTCCCGGATAATTTCAGCATTGCCATCCACGTTGTTTGCCACTACCGGAAGTCCTGCCATCATGGCCTGGGGGATGACCCGCGGCAGGCCTTCCCAAAGTGAAGTCAGCGTAAAAATATCCATGGCGTGCAGCAGGTCGGGCACATCCATGCGCAGCCCGGCAAGAATAATATCCTGCTCCAGATGCAGCTCCCGTATGAGCGCCTCGGTCTCAGCGCGCAGCGGTCCGTCCCCCACGAACAAAAACTGTGCGGTCGGGATATCTTTTTTAACCTGTGCCGCCATCCTGACAAAATCAAGCGGATTTTTCTGTTTCGACAGGCGGCTCACGGTCCCCACCACCGGGCTGGCTGCGTCAAGGCCCAGAGCCTTTCTCAGTGATAACGGATCTACCCTGGGGCGGCTGAAGTCATCCAGGTTTATACAGCTGTGGATAACAACATATTTCTCCCTGGTACCAATATGGTCTTTAAGCCCCTTATCAACATTGAGCGTTGATACCGCGATGAGCTTGTCAGTAAAGGGAACCGTTTTCTGTTCAGCAAAAATGTATATCTTCTGTATGAGCGGCTGCTGATAGGGGTGGTGTCCCCAGCCGTGAACCGTGTGCACTATTACCGGCACCCCGGCAAGACGCGCTGCCCAGCGGCCGATGATGCCGGTCTTGGAGCTGTGGGTGTGCACAATGTGCGGCTGCTCCCGCTTAAACATTTTGACCAGCTTATAGGCAGCAATCAAATCTTTTACCGGATTGATCTCTCGCACCAGCTCAGGGATTAAGGTCAGAGGGATCTGCCTTTTTTTTGCCTCGGATATGAGCTCTCCCTCCGGACCGGTCTGCGGCCCGGCAACGATCTGCGTCTCAAACCGGTCCTTGTTTATGCAGGCACAGGTTTCTATGACCGTTTCCTGTGCACCGCCGACAATGAGCCTGGTGATGGGGTTGATGACCTTGATTTTCTGCATACAGCAAATAAAAAGAGAGGAATGATATGCATTCCTCAAGATAGGTGACGGAAAATATTTTTAGACACCGCCGCAGGCGGATTGGTATAACCGCGGCGTCTTAATATTATCCCATTTTTATATTCCTGTCTACGCTATTGCACAAAAAAGAGATAATAGCATGTTGAACCGAGAGCCCACAGAAGGATGGCTGCGGTAGCAACAATGCAGACCAGGGCAAGCAATCTATGCAGGCTTGTCTCCTGTTTTATTTCATTGTAGCCCAGTAAAAATCCGAACGCAATGCCGCTGGCAAGCCCGCCTCCATGGCCCCAGTTGTTGATGCCGGGAACTATAAGGCCAAACAGCCCGAGCCCGATAACCCACCCTAAAACCTGCCGGTATATATTCTGGCCATAGATGCCGCCGCGGCTTTTACCGTAGTACAGCAGCGCCCCGATGAGGGCACACAGGCTTGCCGAAGCGCCAATGGTGAAGGGAACCCCGGCAAGGTATGAGAGCAGAAAGCCGCAGATGCTGCCCAGCGTGTACAGGATAATCATGCGGTTAAGGCCGTATTCCTGCAGCACCAGCGGGCCTATCTGGTAGAGCGCGGTCATGTTAAAAAAGATATGCAGGATTCCGCCATGCAGGTACCCGGCAGCGAGGAGCGACCACCAGCGGTTGAACCGCTCGATGGGGATGGTGCCGGTAGCGCCCAGGAGCAAAAGGATGTTGTTTGAAGGGGACAGAACGCCCAGGGGATTTGCCGACCTGCTGAGCCCGGCACTGCTCAGCAGCACCGAAACTGCAAACAGCACTATATTTATAATAATAAGCGTCCTGACAATGCTGCCGGCATCGAGTGAAAACAGGCTGAAGAGCCTGGTTTTCCACCAGGCGCCAGGATGGGACAGACCACAGTAGGGACATTGCGGCTCATCAAGGCTGATAAGTTTCCTGCATTGCGGGCAGAGAATGGAGCGGCGTTCAGAATTATACATAGGAGGTGGATAGCTGCCAGCTCTTAGATCGATGCTGGTGGCTGAAAGCTTAACAAGTAAACTTCCCCTTCTCATAGATAACCAGCTTCTTGCCTGATTTCAGATGAGCGGTTACCGTCTTCTGCTCGGTATTGATGAGATCCCAGTGCAGCGCAGAGTCATTAAAACCAAGCTGCGCTTTTATCTCCCTGTTCAGGCGGGCGGGATTGCCGGCATAGGTATCAGTGTATGACGAGCCTACGGCCAGATGGCAGTTGCCATAGCGGCCGCCGTAGTTTTCGTCGTACAGGGTATTAGCCATGAACCTGTCGATTTTTGAGAAGCGGGTATCAGTTAACGAGAACTCGCCCACCTTGCTGGCGCCCGTGTCCATGGACAGCTGCTTCTTCACGAAGTTTTCACCCTTCCGGGCTTGCATTTTAATGGCTGCGCCTTTTTTAAACTCCAGCCGCACGCCTTCCACATAGTTGCCGTTATGAAAGGACGGCTGGTTTGCATAATAGACCCCTTGCGTGCCGCGCCAGTCCGGGGAAAGGAAGAGCTCAAAGCTCGGGATATTGTGGCCGGAGACGCCGACCCAGCGCCGCTGCTGTCCTGGCGTCAGCATGAGATCGATCTGGTCCGATTCTACATGATAGGCCGCGACCTGCATGCTGTTGAGCCACTTCTTTATGGCTGCGGCCTTTTTCAGGATGGTTTCCCACTCCCGGACCGGATGTGCCGTGTGGAGATAGCAGGCTTTAGTAATCTGGCTGGTATAGTCTTTGAGGGAGAGCCCGGCGTGCTGCGCCTGCGCTGGGGTGGGAAGAGAACAGAGGGTCCAGCCGAACAGGCCCTTCTCCTCCCGCCTGGTAAGGATGTCCCGCAGCGGCTTTCGGGCAACTGCTGCTTTCCCGATTTTACGCGGGTCAATGACACTCAGATGGGTAAGGGACTCGGGGGCATGCAGGTAGATACTGCCGTTCAAATGCTCGCAGAGTTCCCGGTCTCCCGGTGCCTGAAACACCAGCTGGGCAGGGTTTGCCAATGCATAAAACGTAAGCTCCATGGTTGAGGTCGCGCTCAAACGCAGCAGGGGATGCATTCCCTGCTCAAGAATTTTATTCTGCAGAATCTCGGCAAGCTTGAGTGCCGCCAGATCGTAGCGCACCAGGATGATATCATTCTTTTTGTACTGTCCGTCACGAGCCGTCTTTATGCCCCACAGCAGCACCTCTGCATAGTTATCTAATTGCCTGTCCGTGAACATGAGTGGAACCCTCCGCATATAGTTTATGGCAGTAGAATACAGGTAAACCCCTGCCTAATCAAGACAAAACAGAACAGGACTTTCCCCAAAATTTATAGAGCTGTCATTACTAGAGCGCACGGGGATTTTTTACTAAAGGCAGAATGAATGTTTGCTGATACGCCAACAAAATCTCAGGCAATGTTGCATACGCTGATATGCTCTCGCTTATTTCCCCATCAGCACATCCTTCACAATATTGAAAAACCGGAACGGGCTTTTAGCCGTGGGCCATTTGATTTCTTCGGTGTGGCACAGGGTTGATTCATTGACCCGGTCAATATCTTTTTTTAAAGCGAGCAGGGCTTTGCGCTGTTCAGAAGCTGGAACCTTTTCCATAATTTCATCTATCTTTTTTATAAGCTCCACGGCCATGATAATTCTTCCTTCAACATCCCGAAATACTTCCTCGGAAATACGGTCGTACTTTCTCTTCAGCCGGTTGAGGCGCAGGGCAGCTTCATAGGTGCTTGCTGCAATCTCATCGCGGCTCATCCACTGTGTCTCATAGCTCAAGGTGTGCTTCCAGCTCGGGGCAAGAAGCGCCGTCCGGTACGCTTCAAGCGTGCGGTATAAAATCCGGTATCCGACTTTTTCTGATTCTTCATAGGCAATGCTTCCCGGATCAACAAACGGTGCCAGCGGAGAAATAAATGCATTGAGCCGCCGGTCATACTTCCGCATCAGATAATCGCAATAATCTATGGTTTCCGTCACCGACCGGCAGGTCTGCCGGGGCACGCCGATCATGAAAAAGATGTCAAACTTCTCGCAGCCGTATCTAAGCGCCGCACTGATGGAGGCCTCCAGGTCATGATTCGAGTAGAGCTTCCCTGAGGCCCTGCGCACTGTTTCATCATGGGATTCCGGTGAAACTTCAAAATTAAAATGCCGGATTGATCCTGAAACTCTTTTAAAGTATGATTCCGGTGCCGGCTCAAAGAGTTCAATAACCACGCGGTTGTCGAATTTCAGGTTACTGAGGCCCTGCAGGATTGTTTCTGCATAATCATCTCCGGGCTGCCGCAAATCTCCCACCACGAATACCGGGGCGCGGGTATAGCGGCAGATGTTTTTCAGATCTTCCACAATCAGCTCCGGCCGGCGATAGGCAATCTCCTCGCGGCTGCAGAATTTTTTCAGCGCATAGCGCGAGCCGCCGCAGATAACGCAGTTCTGCGTGCAGCCACGGCAGGTCATGACCGCAGTTATGGGATATTCCCACCAGTCATAGATGGGGGTGAAGCCCTTGACGCCGAATTTAATGGAATTTTTAAACAGCGCCAGATAATTGTTTGAGCAGTGATTCAGGTCCGATACCGGCTTTACCGGCGGATTAATGGTTACCTTCCCCTTCTCTTTGCAGGTAATGCCGGGGATGGCGGTGAGGCTGCCGTTATTTTTCATGGCCTCAAGAACCTGAAGCATCGTCTCTTCCGTGGAATCGCCCCGCACCACCACATCAACCTGCGGATAAAGGATCAGCTCCTGATGGAAATAGGTTGCAGAATAGCCGCCGAATATGACCGGGATGTGCGGGTGATATTTTTTACAGAGCTGTGCCACCTCAAGGCTGCCGTGCGCATGGGGAAGCCAGTGGAGGTCAATGCCAAAAGCAATCGGGGAGAGTTTCTTCAGCAGCTGTTCCGGGTCAAAGGCGGGATCATCAAGCATCTGGAAGGCAAGGTTTATAATCCGCACGGAGAAGCCCCGCTCCCCCAGGTATTCTGAGATGGCGGAAAAGCCGACCGGGTACATCTCAAACACCGCGGTGGAGGGAATGACGTCGCTTATGGGGCCGAACATGATCGGCTCCTTGCGGAAGTCATAAACGCTGGGGGCATGCAGGAGAATTAAATCCGGCTTAAAGATATTCATGAATCAAATCGTCTCCACAAAAAAGAATGCTTGAATAACATTTTTGTTCCATTCTACTCTTAATGGTGTAAATTATTCTCCAGGAGAGAGCTGGTTAAAGATATAAATCACAAAAACATATTCTGGAAGGGGTTGGCAATATGAAAAAATGTCATTACGTTTCTATACTAATTGGTTTTTTTATTGTAGCAACCATTTTTTACAGCGGGTGCGCTGCCAATAAACCAGTAAAGGAATCAAGCTTTCCTGAGGGAAAGCTCTACCCTAAGCCTTATGACAAGGTCTGGGACGCAGTGCATAATCTCATTTTTACGGACCTGGGCTGCGTTGATAAAAAAGTGAACAAGAAAAAGGGTTACATAGAGACCGAGTGGGCGACCCAGCTGACCACCGAGGGGACCTGGAGGTGGAGGATCAAAGCTCAAGTTAAGCAAAAAAAAGACGGCACCCTGGTTTTGCTTGAAAGAGATATGGAACAACGTGATATCGTGGATAAAAATGACCTGCGCTCTAAAGAAAAATCAAAAGACCAGAACCCCAATGCCGGCTGGAAGCACAACAATGAGGACCTCAGTGCTGCTGATAACCTCTACCAGCAGCTGGAAAATAAGCTGAAATAAGTATGCAGAACAGTTCCGCCTCGCGCGGCTTCTTTTTTATTGGAACTGATACGGGCGTTGGCAAAACAGTTATCGCCGGTGCGCTGGCAAAAGCTCTGACCGCTGCCGGAAGGCGTGTGGGGGTAATGAAGCCGTTTGAAAGCGGCTGCCGGCGGGATGGCGGGCGGCTGATACCAGCGGATGCCCTGTTCTTGAAAAAAATGGCCGGCGCTACCGACGACCTCTCGCTCATCTGCCCGTATGCTTTAGCGCGCCCCCTTGCTCCCGGCGTGGCAGCACAGGCGGAAAACATTGTCATCGACATTGAAACGGTCACCACAGCGTTTGCCCGTATTGCATCACGCTATGACCTGGTCTTGGTAGAGGGTGCCGGCGGTCTCATGGTGCCGGTAAGTGAGCAGCTTCTGACCGCTGATCTTATCCGGCTGCTCGACCTTCCCGTTATCATCATAGCCCGCACCACTCTCGGCACTATCAACCACACGCTGCTCACCGTAAAACAGGCGCAAAGCGAAGGCCTTGAGGTGCGCGGAATCATACTTAATAAGACCAGCCCGGAGCCTGACGAGGCTGAGGAGACAAATCCGGCGGTGATTGAAAAATTCTCCCGCGTTCCGCTGCTGGGCGTTGTTCCGCACATACCTGCAAAGGATCGGCAGAACCCCGAACTGCTCTCATCCCTGGTCCGCTCACACATTGACCTCTCCCTGCTGCAATAATCCGCGCTTCCTCTATCAGGTTGTTGAAAAAGTAGTTTTTCCCCCAGGCTGGTCAAAAACATCCGGATGCAAGGCGCGCGAAATCGTGAGGAATGAGGCGTACGTTACCGTACGTCGCAATGACGAAGGATGAGCGCAACGAAGCAGACGGGTGTTTTTCA
>JAPLIX010000036.1:0-7863 GCA_026388865.1 Pseudomonadota bacterium
CTCTTTTAATACTGCACTTAAAAAATTTGACGATTCAACTTCCAACCAAATTGTGTTTCTAATGATCTCTGCTCTTAACGGATCTTCGTTAGAAGATTTTACATTTCAAACAGCGACTAAAAATCAAATTGGTTCAAAGAAAAATAATAATGGTATTCTTTTCTTTATTGCAAAAGATGACCGCAAGATGAGAATTGAAGTCGGTTACGGATTAGAAGGAACTTTACCGGATGCACTTACAAGTTCAATTCTTAGAAATGAAGTCCGTCCCTACTTTAAGCAAGGCGATTATTATTCGGGAATTGCTGCTGGTTTAAATGCAATATTGTTAGCTACACGTGGGGAATATCAAGGAGATGGTGGTAAAAGAGGAAAAGGATACCAAGGGAGCATCACTCACCACCTACCTGTCTTTGCCGGGCAGGTATCTGGTGCTTACGCCGGGGTCTAACCGGAGCGGCATCTCCCGTAAGATAGAGGATGATGCGGAGCGCAAAAAACTGAAAGAGATCGCACGCCAGCTGCATCTGCCCGACGGCATGGGTGTTATCGTCAGAACCGCAGGGCTCAGCAAAAACAAAAAAGACCTGCAGCGGGACTCGGCCTATTTGCTGCGCCTGTGGAAGGCCATCCAGGAAAAAAGTAAAGCCTCCCCGGCCCCCGCTCTTATTTATCAGGAGAGCAGCACCGTTATCCAGGCCATCCGTGACTACTATACCTCAGATATCGGAGAAGTCATCGTGGATAATCATGAGATGTTTAAAAAGGTCAGAGATTTTTTTCGGCAGGTCATTCCCAAGAACTACCGGCAGGTCAAGCACTATGAAGAGCGGGAGCCGCTGTTTTCACGCTATCAGCTGGAAGAGCANNNCAGTATCTCTATTGATCCAACGGAAGCCCTGGTTGCCATTGATGTCAACTCAGCACGGTTCACCAAAATCAAGGATCCTGAAGAGACCGCCCTGATCACCAACCTGGAAGCAGCGGATGAGATTGCCCGGCAGCTGCGTCTTCGTGACCTGGGGGGACTGATTGTGATTGACTTCATTGACATGAAGAGCACCAGGAACCGGCAGCAGGTTGAACGTCATCTCAGAAATGCGTTTAAGGTGGATAAGGCAAACATTGAACTGTCCGCAATATCAAAATTCGGGCTGCTGGAGATGACCCGAGAGCAGATCCGGCCTTCGCTTTCTGATCTGAGCTATACGCCATGCACCGTCTGCAATGGCAGGGGCAAGGTCAAATCCACGGAGCTGCTATCACTGAGCATTCTGAGAAATATTCACACCCAGGCCAGCGCCGGCAAGCTGGCGCTGGTGCATGCAACCCTGGCGCCGCAGATAGCGCAGTATCTGCTGAACCAGAAACGCGCTGCTCTGTGCGAACTGGAAAAAGAGTTTGATATAACAATTATAATAACGGTGGATACCGGCAGCGTTGCTGATCAGGTTGCGGTGGAGTTTGTAAATAGGGAAGGGTAGTGGAGAGGGTCCGAGGGTTCAAGGATTCTTTATAATGCTGATTTCAGAATTCGGATTGCGGAATGTAAATTATCCCTCTTGGAATTCCGCACTCTGCATTCCGCAAGTTGCACTTTGGCCCCTAGGCCCCTTGAACCCTGATTTTATTATGGTTGGGCTGGCAGCGGGGACGGGGATGGCGCGGAACTATATGCCTGGTACTCAAGATTCTCAAGGGCCAAAATCCGGCCGATGCGCCGGGGAATAAACCGCCACGGGAGCTGGCCGGCGATATTTACGGTGCAGGCCAGGCCATTAAAAGAGAGGGGAACTGTTTTTATCGTCCTTCCTGCCCGGTCATGAAAAAGAAGGACTGTCTCACCCTGCTCTTCAGCGGCCAGCACAAATATATTTTTCCCCAGGTTTACCTTAGCATCATCCGGCACCCGGTCTTCCGCATTAATTTTAAGTAAGAGCAGGTTCGCACTGGCAAGGGGGGGCAGCTGCTCCGGCGCAGCATTTTTACAGGAAGCCCTGACCTGCGGCTCCCAGGAGAAGCGCTGCACATCATCATCAGCTCCTGAAATGGCCACGGCGGCAGCGTCCGCAGAAGAAAAAGCCTTGGGCATAAAGGTGCGGGAAGGCCGCACATAATCATATAGGGGGTATGAGGGCTCAACCGGAATCCAGCCGGCCCCCTCTATGAAGAGCTGCGCCCACACCGCTGTCCCGCTGCCCAGAGCGACCCGTGCCGGGATTCCCGCAGCACGGGCCAGAGCACAGAGCAGCCGCGCTTTTTCCTGACGCCCGCCTTTTTTCTCTTTAAGCACCTGCAGGGTTTCTACCCCGGAGGCAGTATCCCGCGTGGTGTCGAGCGCGATATCCTGAACAGCGTGCGAATAGACAATAGCGCGTGCCGTGCGGTACATGTCAGTACGGGACTCCGCCGGAACCATGGAATCAGCAAGCGCTCTCACCTCAGGATCATCACCGGGGATATTCTTTCCGGGCTGCAGGTACACGGCAAGGTCCTCTGCGGCTTGCTGAGGAAACGGATAGACCCGGTTTTTATCAATGGCTATGTCCCCGGTGCCGAGCAAGAACGTTCCCTGTATTGTAGCCGAGAGACTTCCCTGCCGGGTTCCGGTAATGTGGTAGCGGCTATCCTGCACCTTGAAATTCCCGTCAGCCCAGAATGCAGCGTAAAACCAGAGCTTGCCCGGGTCAAAGAGCACCGGGAGGTAAAAAGAAAGGCTGACCGGTGATGAGGTCTGCTCCAGGAGAGACCAGACCATTGCATCCTGAAACGGGCAGTAGCGGCCCTTGCCCAGCCCAAGGGGAGTGCGCTGCTGCTGTTTGCCGGTTGCGGTAATGGCCGGTGAGCGCTCAGGTAAAGCGGATGCGCTGCACAGGCCGGAAGGCGTTCCGATCCAGAGTGTTCCCCCCTGGTCAAGGGCCAGGGCTGTTATCTTATTATCAATAAGCCCGCTGTTTTCCCTGGTGAAGCGAGTCCATCCGCTCAAGGCATCGAGCTTGAATAATCCGCCGTTTTCAGTGCCAATCCATTTGTTTCCTGCCCGGTCAATTACCATGCAGGTAGGGATGAAACCTGCGACAGGGCTGTTTTTTGCGGTGTATGACATCCAGTTCCGGCCATCAAAGACACTCACGCCGCTTGCGTTGACAAACCACAGCGTACCCAGGCGCCTCCGGCGTCCCGGTAGCACGCCCCGCTGTTCTGGGAGCCGAGCCAGATGCTGCCGCTGCTGTCCTGGGTGATGCAGAGGATACTATTGCTGCATAATCCCTGTGCTGCCGAATAGTTCACCCAGGCAGCGGCGCTGTCTATGGCGCACACGCCGCCGCCCCTGACGGCGATCCATTTGGTGTTTACCCGGTCAATAAAAACCGCGGTTACATCATCGCCCGGAAGCGTGCCGTTGCCCGGCAGAGCAGGCAGCCACTCGCCCCTGCGGGTAAGGACGCTCACGCCCTTGCGGGTCGCGATCCAGATTGCTCCCTGATCTGCGGCATCAAGCTGCGCTTCCGGAACTTTTTCGAAGGCGATACCCTGGATATAATTACTGCCAAGTCCCTGCGCTGTTGTGTATGAAACAAACTGGCCGATCCGGTCTAATACCGACAGGCCGCCTTTCTCAGGTAAAGCAGCATCGCCGGTCCCTATCCATATGTAGCCGCCGGGGTCGATGGTAAGAGAAACTATAGAATTATATATGAGCCCATCCTTATCAGTAAATGGTGACCAGTAATACGGGGAAGCTTCTGCCGGGGGCGGGAGCAGAGCAGGGGAAAGCATACAAAGGATCAGGATAAGAACGGTAATGAATTTTTTCATGGTATGTTTCAGCAGTCTAACCGGGATCACTGTTTTTGCAACACTGGTACTATAATAAAAAAGTCGTATCGCAGTCAAAGATTATTTGTCTGCACAAAAGCCGGTTGAATATTGCGGTTGAGTGGTCTATATTCGATTAGAGTCCTGTAGCACAAATTCTATCAGGTTGTTGAAAAAGTAGTTTTCTCCCAGGCTGGTCAAAAACATCCAGATGCAAGGCGCGCGAAATCGTGAGGAATGAGGCGTACTTTACCGTACGTCGCAATGACGAAGGATGAGCACAACGAAGCAGATGGGTGTTTTTCAACAGTCTGCTATATCGTAGAGACTTTTCAGTGATGGCCATAGCGGATAACCTTGCATGTGTACGCGAGCGGATGAAGCAGGCGGCACTGCGTTGCAACAGACAGCCTGATGAGGTTCGCCTGGTTGCTGTTTCCAAGACCGTCTCTGCGGAAGTTATACGGGCAGCACTGAACGCTGGCGCAATGATACTGGGTGAAAATTATATACAGGAGGCGCGAAAGAAAATTGATCTTATTGGCAGGCAGGCGGAGTGGCACTTCATCGGCCATTTGCAGTCAAACAAGGTAAAATTTGCGGTTGACCTGTTTTCCCTGATCCACTCTGTTGACCGGATGACCCTGGCGGAAGAGCTGAACAGGGAAGCCGGGAAAAGAAATAAAATTTTGCCGGTGCTCATCCAGGTAAATATTTCCGGTGAGGAGACAAAAGCAGGAATTGACCCGGCAGGCACGCGGCAGCTGGTGCAGCAGGTCGCGCTGCTTCCTCATCTTTCCGTGCAGGGGCTCATGACCATGCCGCCGTGGTTTGAAAACCCGGAAGAGGCACGGCCGTACTTTATTGCCTTGCGAAAACTGCGGGATGAGCTGGCCGGAGAGAAGATACCCAATGTCTCACTTAAAGAACTCTCCATGGGCATGTCAGGGGATTTTGAAACAGCGATTGAAGAAGGGGCGACGCTGGTGAGGATCGGAACCGCTATTTTCGGGGAACGAGGCTGAAGGCTTTATCACGGGGGCAGTTGTCGATTATCACTAAGTGCTTCGATTCGCAAATAAAGTGACGTATGTGATCCAAAAAAAGCTTTACAATGCTGACTCAGCCCTTCGATAAACTCAGGGCGGTGAGCCTGTCGAACCGCACTAAGTCCTGAGCGAGTAAATTCGTCACCGAATTTATGAATCGTAGGGCTAAGGAGATACTATGATCAAACAGCATATTACACCAGTGCACCCCGGTAAGTATTTAAAAGAGTTGCTTGATGAGTTAAAATTATCACAATACCGGATAGCTCAGGATTTGGGCATTCCTGCCATGCGCATTAATCATGTAGTGAATGGCAGGCGTCCGGTAACCGCAGAGCTTGCCTTGCGACTCGGGCGTTATTTTGGTCAAAGCCCGCGTTACTGGATCAACCTGCAAAGCCGGTATGACATGGATGTCGCAGAGGATGCCCTGTCTGCGCAGGTGACGCGTGAAGTGCGGCCATTACGGGCAGTCGTGTGATTTTAATAGCCGCGCTTAAAAATTAAAGGGGTGCGGTTGTTATAAAAATAATTCTGTCCCATTTTTCCTCTAAAGGATTGCTGCAGCAGTTTGAGTCGTTGAAAAAAGAGTTGCAGGGATAAATAGTTGATAGTTGCCAGGAAGGTATAAAATGGCAGTTGTCGTAAAAAATGAAAGCATCCGGATTGAAAAACTTGAATTGGGGCCCTTCGGCACCAATACCTATATTTTAACCTGCCCCAAAACAAGCATGAGCGCTGTCGTCGATGCCCCGGGAGAAGCAGACAAAATTCTGGAACGACTCAAAGGCACAAATCCCAAATGCATCCTGATGACCCACAATCACATGGATCATGTCGGTTCGCTTTTGGAGTTAAAATCAAAGCTGAGCGTTCCGGTTGCGGTACACAGTGCCGATGCCGGTAATTTGCCGCTGGAGCCTGATCAAAATTTAAGTGACGGCGACTTGGTATCGATTGGAGAAATTCAAATCACCGTATTGCATACGCCGGGGCACACCCCTGGCAGCCTGTGCTTTCTGACGGGCAGCTATTTAATATCAGGCGATACGATTTTTCCGGGAGGGCCGGGAAAAACATGGTCCCCCGCTGCGTTTAAGCAAATCGTTGAATCCTTAACGAGTAAAATTTTTGTGCTTCCGGATGAGACGGAAGTGTATCCCGGGCACGGCGGCGCTACAACTCTCAAAAAAGAAAAACAGAATTTCGATATTTTTTCCTCAAAACCCCATGACCCGAAGCTTTGCGGGGATGTTGTGTGGCTTTCATCATAGCCAGATTTTACATCATCCGTGCCTTACCGCTATGTAGCCCCGGCTCGTGAAACTTTTTTAGCATCAAAAAGCATCCCTTATCAAATGATCCCAACCCGGTTAAAAGCTTCTCCGAACAGGTTGTTGAAAAAGTTTGTGTTTTTATTTGCTGCTGTTTTTATGATATAGAATCTTACAATAAAATGAAGAAACCCGATTTTATAGTTAGAAACTATCGCCCGAGTGACTTTGACGACTATGTCCGATTGCAGGTTGCGACTGAAAAGCGCGATCGATCAGGACGCCATATTTCAAAGCAGCGTTTAGCAGAGAATCTGGGGCATCCCAGTTTTCACCCGCACAGTGATCTGTTTATCGCAGAGCGCGGCGGACGGTTAGTCGGCTATGTCGCCATTTTCCTGGAACCGGGTATTGGCCGCGCGCTGCTGGATGGTCTGGTCCATCCGCTGCACAGAAACAAGGGTATTGCAACTGAACTGTTTGCCCGCGCCATCCAATATGCAAAAAAAACAGGGGTTAAGGTCGTTCAGGTATGCATAGCGGAAACCAACCTGGCGGCCAGGAATTTTGTGTCAGTCCTGGGGCTTCGATATGTCCGCAGATTCATTATGTTTAAGCTGGACCTCGCTGCCATGCAACTCCCTGATGGCACGCCGGGAGCATATATCATCCGCAATCTCAAGCAGGGTGAAGAGCAGCTGTTAACCGATATACAGAACCGCTCGTTTGCGGATGCCTGGGGTTTTAATCCCAATACGCGGGATGAAATTGCTTACCGCATCAATCTAAGCAGCTGCTCTCCGAAAAATATCATCATGGCCTACCGGGAAGATAAACCCGTCGGGTACTGCTGGACACGGATGCTTAGTGAAAAGAATCGAGCGGCAGGGATAATGACCGGCGAGATCCATATGCTGGGTGTAGATCCTGATTTCCAAAAAAAAGGTATCGGTCGAAAAGTTCTGCTGGCCGGGTTGTCATATCTCAAAAGCAACGGTATCACCAGCGTCGAATTAACAGCGGACAGTGAGAACCGGGGGGGGCTTCGCCTTTACAAATCGGTCGGATTTAAAGAATTGATGAAAACTGAATGGTACGAAAAGGCATTGAGCCAATCACATGCTTAATGCATTTCACAAAGCAGCAAAGGTTCAAGATGTGCTTTGAGTGCTTGAAATATTTTAAAAAAAGAGTTGCAGGGATAAATAGTTGATAGTTGCGGTTTGACCCCATGCCCCATTCGAAGCGGAAGCACAGCGCACTGACAGCTTGTCGGACCTCCTGGGGGAAACCGTCAAGCAATTCCCAGAGGACTTCCTTGACGGAGCCACCGACAAAAGGGTGCGAATAGAGGTCCCCGAAGCCTTGCTACGGTTGGAGCAGGACAACATCGGCGCATGGCTTCTGAAAACCGACGAAGGGGTCTTCGCGCAGGTTCGAAATCCGGCAGAAGGGAACTTCATCCTCTATGCCCAGTTGCGCGGACAGACAAGTGTCACTGTGCCAAAAGAAATGATCTGCCTTTTTAAGTGCGTTAAAATGTACGAGAACTATGCACGCAATGTCCAGACTAAAATCTTGGCAAAGCTAAACAAGAAGACAGGTCAACGTTCAGTAGCCGAATACGAAGCTCACAAGATAATGCGAGAAGCCGGGCTACCTTGGCTCCACTCCGCATAGGGAAATAGGGGTCAGCTGTTTTAGACGCAAAGTGTTAAACT
>JAPLIX010000036.1:7875-9500 GCA_026388865.1 Pseudomonadota bacterium
TGTTAAACTAAATGTGACATACAGAACAGGGGTCAGGCTTAACAATATTGATTTAAGAGTTTGTTTCTGAAATGAACCAGCTTTTGTGCCAGCGCTTTATCCGTTTGGGCTCTTTTTTCAATCCGGCTTGCAGCAATATAAAAACGGGGTCAGATTTATTTTCTATAGTTTCTTTGGCTTCCCATAACAGGCTACATTCTATCCGCCTGCCGATCTTTTCTCTATTGTATTTATAATATTATCCTTGCGCAAAACAAAAGGCAGAGCCAAAATAACTCTGCCTAAAAATTGCATCTTGTGGTGAGATAGGGTTACTCTGTTTCCGCCATATCGCATCGTCCCAGTCCTGTTTTTTGCTCTTTTATAGAAATTGATAGGGTCTAATCTGGATATTATCTGTACGCTTCTTTACGATGGGCAATTCTGTAAACATTTACAAGGTTTTTAGAATCATCAATTTCATAGAGAATCCTATAATCCCCCATCCTAATGCGCCATTGAGAACCGCCGCCGCTGAGTTTTTTGGAGTTGTGCGGACGCGGCTGATCATATAATCCTAAAATAATATTTTCCAGCTTCGATAAAAATTTGCCAGAAAAACCATCCAGGTCTTTCTGCGCTGGCGGCATAAGAATGACGCTGTATTGCTTCAAGAAACACTCCCTGTTCTGCGACGCCGGGCAAAATATTCTTTAGCAGAGAAGGGTGTTCCTTTAATTTTTTTTGCTTTTTTAATCAGAGCTATATCAAGAAGGTCTTCGCTCAGCCGCTCATCCTTGAGCACCTTTTCGAGGAATGCTTCCTGCTCTTTGCTTTTTAATGCCTTAAATGCAGTAAAGAAAACTTCAGCAGTTGCCTGATTTGTTTTCACTGTACCTTTCTCCTCTATTACAAACTTAGGTTTTTGTTTCATTCAAATTCAAGCCCATAAAACAAACTATACTTTACTAATTGTTCTTGTCAATAACATATTGCTTGCATAGAAACAGCGCCTATTTTTGTGAATTGCAGGCCGCAGGTTGTGCATGGTCTATAGCTGGTGCGCTGTAAGCGTACCATAAACCGTATCTTCACAGCGCTTTCCCGCTATGGCATAGTGAGCCACAACAATAACAAGCAGGGAGGTTCACTCTGGGCAGAAACAAAACACAAACGGCAGTACTGGCAGTCACACAATGAAGCATGTCGCGAGGAGAGGGGCCGGTCCGAATCGAAGCACTCAGCTTGAGCAATGGCCGCGGCCGGAATATCGGGATGCAGCAATCTACTTGCTTTGTAATTGATTAATCAGTTCAGGTATGATGCGGTTCAGGTCGCCGATGAGGGCAAAGTGCGCGGCGCTGACGATGGGGGCCTTGGGGTCTTTATTAATGGCAACAATGATATCAGAGCTCTGCATGCCGGCAAGGTGCTGCACCGCGCCGGAGATGCCGCAGGCAATGTAGAGGATCGGGCGCACGGTTTTTCCGGTCTGGCCGACCTGATGATCGCGGTTGATCCACCCCATATCCACCACTGCCCGCGAAGCGCCGACCTCGGCCCCCAAAACAGCAGCCAGTTTTTTTATTAACTTAAAGTTTCCCGCTGCACCCAGTCCCCGCCCCCCCGAGACAATGATTTGGGCT
>JAPLIX010000008.1:0-2871 GCA_026388865.1 Pseudomonadota bacterium
TGGTCAATAATCCGGGCATTATAATTGGCAGAAAAGGCACCATTGGTACAGTTTATTATTCAGATCAACCGTTTTTTTGCATTGATACAGCTTATTATATTGAGCCAGATGAAACAAAATACAAGATCAAATTTCTTTATTACTTGCTTAAAACAATAGGCTTAAAGGAATTAAATGAAGATAGCGCCGTTCCCGGATTGAATAGAGACACAGCATATGCACAAGAGATTTTACTCCCACCTCTCCCCGAACAACAATCCATCGCTGCCATCCTTAGCAGTTTTGATGATAAGATAGATCTGCTGCACCGTCAAAACAAAACCTTAGAGGCAATGGCAGAGACGCTGTTCAGACAGTGGTTTATGGAGGAGGTTGATGAGAGCTGGGAGATCGGAAAATTGGGGGATGCCATAGAGCTTATCTATGGAAAAGGATTAAAGGAAGAAATTAGGACTGGTACAGGATTTCCAGTGATTGGTTCTAACGGTATTGTTGGCTTCCATTCTGAATTTCTTGTTGAAGGGCCAGGCATTGTAATTGGCAGAAAAGGTACACTTGGAAGGGTTGTATACCTGTTTGAGAATTTTTATCCCATTGATACAACATATTTTGTGAAATCAAAGCTTGGCTCAGACGGCCTCTTTTATGAATATTTCCTTTTAAAAACTATGAATTTTGAGGATATGAATACAGATTCCGCAGTTCCGGGGCTAAACCGGGAGATAGCATTGTCTGTTGAAATTAAGATACCACCTCTTCAAAGACTTTATGATTTCAATAGATTCTGTATTTTGTTATTTGATAAACTGAAAAAAAATGATGGGCAGACTAATCTCGAAGTCAGTGTGAATTGATGGTTATGAGCAAGATCACAGAAAATGATATAGAGCTCTACACCATTGAGGAATTGGAAAGTCTGGGCTTTCAATTTCTGAATGGGCCGGCTGTTGCCCCTGATGGTGATGCTCCCGAAAGGCAGGAGTATGGCGATATTATTCTGGTTGACAGGCTGAGGGCGGCCCTTCACAAGCTGAATCCCGATATCCCGGCAGTTGCGCGGGAACAGGCGCTTCGGGATGTGCAGCGCATCAGTTCACCGGAGCTCATTACCAACAATGAAACCTTTCACCGTTTTTTGACCGATGGTGTGCCGGTACAGTATCGATTAGACGGCAATGAGAAAAGCGATTATGTCTGGCTCATTGATTTTGCCAATCCCCTCAACAACGAATTTCTGGTTGTCAATCAATATACCATCATTGAAAACAACCAGAACAAGCGGCCGGATATTCTGCTCTTGGTCAATGGCATTCCCCTTGTGCTGATAGAGCTGAAGAATGCGGCGGACGAAAACGCAACCATCAGGAAAGCCTTTGATCAGATTCAAACTTACAAGTCCACCATCCCAAGCCTTTTTACCTACAACTCACTGTGCGTAATTTCTGACGGCATGGAATGCCGGGCCGGGAGTGTGTCGTCGGGCTTCAGCCGATATATGGTCTGGAAGTCTGCCGACGGCAGAAACGAAGCATCACGGTTTGCCCCGCAGATTGAGACACTGATAAAGGGTATGCTGAACCCTGCAACGCTTTTAGACCTTGTGCTCAATTTCATCGTATTTGAAAAAGGTTGAAACCGTAAAGAAGGTTGCGGCCTACCATCAATACTATGCGGTCAACAAAGCTGTAGAAAACACCCTGAAAGCAGCAGCTGATACCGGCAACCGCAAGGGCGGTGTTGTGTGGCATACTCAGGGCAGCGGCAAATCCATCTCCATGGTTTTTTATGCAGGCAAGCTGGTTTTAAGCCTCAATAATCCAACTATTGTTGTCATTACAGACCGCAATGACCTGGACGATCAGTTGTTTGATACCTTTGCTGCTTCAAAGCAGCTGCTCAGGCAGGAACCGGTGCAGGCAAAAGACAGGCAGCACTTAAAAGAACTCTTAAATGTTGCATCCGGCGGCATTGTGTTTACCACCATTCAGAAGTTTCTGCCCGAAGAAGAGAAATCAGAATATGACCAGCTTTCACCCAGAACAAATATTGTCGTCATTGCCGATGAAGCACACAGGACTCAATACGGCTTTGAGGCAAAGCTGATTGATAAAAAAGACAAGGAGACAAAAGAGGTCATCGGCAAGCGTATAGCCTACGGCTTTGCCAAGTACATGCGGGATGCACTGCCCAATGCAACCTACATCGGGTTCACCGGCACACCGATTGAAAGCGATGATGTTAATACCAAGGCGGTATTCGGAAACTACGTTGACATATATGATATTTCCCAGTCCGTTGCCGATGGCGCGACCGTCAAGATTTACTATGAAAGCCGTTTGGCCAAAGTCAATCTGGATGAAGAGGGCAAACGCTTAATCGCGGAATTTGACGAAGAACTCAGAGAAGACGAAGAGCTGACTGACAAGCAAAGAGCAAAGGCCAAGTGGACTAAGCTTGAAGCCATTGTAGGCAGCGATAAAAGAATAATAAATCTTGCCAAAGATATTGTGACGCACTTTGAACAGCGGCAGGCTGTATTTGATGGTAAGGCAATGATTGTTGCCATGAGCCGAAGGATTGCCGTTGACCTCTACAATGAAATAATCGCGCTGCGACCCGAGTGGCATAATGACGACCTGGCCAAGGGCGCAATCAAGGTTGTTATGACCGCATCAAGCGCCGATGGCCCGGTAATGCAGAAGATGCACACCACCAAAGCACAGCGCAAGGCTTTATCCGACAGGATGAAGGACCCGGCTGATCCTTTGAAGATTGCTATTGTTCGTGATATGTGGCTCACCGGATTTGATGTGCCCTGCCTGCATACGTTATACATTGATAAGCCGATGAAAGACCATACTCTGATGCAGG
>JAPLIX010000008.1:2896-6909 GCA_026388865.1 Pseudomonadota bacterium
ACCGGATATTTAAGGATAAGCCTGGCGGACTGGTGGTGGATTATCTGGGCATCGCATCCGACCTTAAGAAAGCGCTATCTTTTTATGCTGATGCAGGCGGCAAAGGCGACCCGACAGAGACACAGGAGCAGGCGGTTACCATGTTTATTGAAAAGCTGGAAGTGGTACGCCAGATTTTCTTTGAAGAAAGGAAAAAGCCTGCCATTGCGGAAAAGCCTGCTGCGTATTTCGACAATTATCCAGGCACAGGTTTTAATTACCGGCCTTTCTTTGCCGCATCAACCAGCGAGAAGCTTTCAATTATTCTGCAGGCAGAAGAACATATTCTGGGGCTTGAAGACGGCAAGAACCGCTATATCAACGAAGTAACGCTGCTCAGCAGGGCATTTGCCTTGTCCATCCCCCATGAAAAAGCTTTGGCTGTGAAAGATGAAGTTGCCTTTTTTCAGGCAGTAAAGGCGCGGCTTGTAAAATTTGTGGGCGGCGGCACCGGCAGGTCTGAAGTTGATATTGAAACAGCTATAAAACAGATAGTTAATGAAGCATTAAGCTCTGATAAGGTAATAGATATTTTTGATGCGGCAGGGATACGCAAGCCTGAAATATCGATTCTGTCAGAGGAGTTTTTGCTTGAGATCAAGGGCATGAAGCACCAGAACCTTGCCCTTGAATTGCTGCGAAAAATACTCAATGACGAAATCAAAAGCCGTTCAAAAACCAACATGGTAAAAAGCAGGGCTTTGCTTGAAATGCTTGAGACCGCTATCAAAAAGTATCAGAACAACTTACTGACAACCGCTGAGGTCATTCAGGAATTGATAGAAATAGCCAGAGAGATCAAGGCGGCGGATCAGCGGGGAGAGAAGCTTGGCTTGTCAGAAGAAGAACTGGCTTTCTATGATGCCCTCGGGGTAAATGATAGCGCGGTGCAGGTGCTGGGGGATGAACTGCTGAGAGTGATCGCACGGGAAATTGCAGAGAAAATAAAAGTCAATGCGACAATTGACTGGACAATTCGGGAAAGTGCCCGGGCAAAGCTCATGGTTCAGGTGAAAAGAACTTTGAACAAATACGGATATCCACCTGACAAGCAGCAAAAAGCTATCGATACGGTCTTAAAACAGGCTGAATTATTGGCAGAAAATATAGTTGAGAGAATTTATGGAAAATAGGGTTCAGCACCCGGACTGGAAAAATTTTGAAGGGATTTATAAAAGTCTGGTGGATGTCTGGATGCTGTATGATAATTCCGGTGAAAAACCGCTATTGATTGATGCGGGAGGTAAAAAATGAAGACTGCTAAAGAAATAGTAATAAAAAAAGACGTAGCGAAAGTCAGCGCCGCTTTACGACGGGCCGCAAAACAGGCCAGAAAAAAAGCCGTGCAGACCCGTACCCCTCTGGTTATTTATGAGAATGGCCGCGTAAAGTGCAAAATGGTCGTTGAGGGCTAAATGGAATTGCTTAGTGCTATGTTAAAGGGGACAACAGCGCTGATTGTTTTGCCATGTATAAAGTCGCAAATCACCGGCTGCAATTGTTGACCCGGATCATTCGATTAGTTACGACGATGGCGCCGCAGCAGCGGACTTCACACGGCATTCGCGAAGATAGTCCGACTTATGAGATCGGTCTTGAACACCTGTTAAACCATGTGGCTCTGCCGTAACAGAACCCTTCACTTTTCACTCATCACTTTTCACGGAGTTTTTTCATGACCGATCAAGTCATCTATTCCATGGTGCGCGTTGGCAAGATGTATCCGCCGAACAGGCAGGTGCTGCGCGATATTTCGCTGGGCTTTTTTTACGGCGCGAAGATCGGCGTGCTGGGCCTGAACGGATCGGGCAAGAGTACGCTGCTCAAGATCATGGCCGGCGTCGAAGACGAGTATCTCGGCGAGACCATGCTGACCAAGGGCTATACGCGCGGCCTGCTGGAGCAGGAACCGCAGCTTGATAACGCCATGACGGTAAAGGAAGCCGTACATCCGATGGCGGACGCGATGAAGCAGTATGACGAGATCAACGCGAAGTTTGCCGAGCCGGATGCTGATTACGACGCGCTTATCGAAGAGCAGGCGCGGCTGCAGGAGTACCTGGACAAGCACGACGCGTGGACGCTGGACAGCCGGCTCGATCAGGCGCTGGACGCGCTGCGCTGTCCGCCCGGCGATACGCCGATTGCTATCCTGTCGGGCGGCGAGCGTCGCCGGGTGGCGTTGTGCCGCTGGAACTCGATCGCGGCTCTGGCATTCCGTGGAAAGGCAATTACTCATCGTGGCTGGAGCAGAAGCAGCAGCGACTGGCTCTGGAAGAGAAGACCGACTCCAAGCGGCAAAAGACGCTGAAACGCGAACTCGAATGGATTCACATGTCGCATAAGGCGCGGCAGGCCAAAGGTAAGGCGCGCGTCAATGCCTATGAAAAACTGCTCAGCCAGGAATACGATAAGTACCGCGACGATTTGGAGATCATCATCCCCAACGGCCCGCGCCTGGGCGATGTGGTGATCGAAGCCAGGGGCGTGAGCAAAGCGTATGGCGACCGCGTGCTGTTTGAGAATCTTGATTTTATGCTTCCGCCCGGCGGCATCGTCGGCGTGATCGGGCCGAACGGCGCGGGGAAAACCACGCTTTTGAGGCTGATCATCAAGTCCGAGGAACCGGACAGCGGCACGTTCAAAATCGGCGAGACGGTTAAGCTTGGCTACGTTGATCAAAGCCGTGACACGCTGCACGCAGATAAAAATGTGTGGGAAGAAATATCGGGCGGCCAGGAAACGCTGGCGCTGGGCACCCGCGAATTGAACTCGCGCGCCTATGTGGCGAGCTTTAACTTCCTCGGTACAGACCAGTCAAAGAAAGTGGGCGCGCTGTCCGGCGGTGAGCGCAACCGCGTGCACCTGGCCAGGATGCTCAAAGAAGGCGCGAACGTGATTCTGCTGGATGAGCCGACCAATGATCTGGATGTGAACACGCTGCGGGCGCTGGAGGAAGCACTGGAAGAATTTGCCGGCTGCGCGGTTGTGGTCAGCCACGACCGCTGGTTTCTTGATCGCGTGGCGACGCACATCCTGGCCTTTGAGGGCGACAGTCAAGTGACGTGGTTCGATGGCAATTTCTCTGACTACGAAGCGGACAAGCGCAAACGGCTGGGTCTTGAGGCGGATCAACCGCATCGCATCAAGTATAAGCCGTTGACGAGATAGAGTAACGAATAACGAGTAATGCGTAACGAGTAATTTGTTTGGACGTTCGGAGAACAGCGCCCATATTAGACTGCTCTGTGGCAGTCGTCAGGCACAGCAGGGAAAAAGTCGCCCGTTGTCTGCTTGATAGGCAGCATAAAAAGGGATATAGTATAATCCTAAAAAGCCGGACAAAATCAGTAACTATCACTGAACAAGCGGTTAAAATTTTCCGAAAAGGTATTCAGAAAGTATGTTGGTTTTTTAACCACTGAGATCACAGAGAAAATATACTGGTGTAAAAAATTTAAAAAGTCATATTATAAAAAAGCATAACAGCAAGAGGCACATAAAATGTCAAAAGCACATTTAGTCATGATTAAAAATCTTGCGGTCAGAAAAAGCGATATTGATAAGGTCAAAAAGGCTTTCAGGGTTAAAGATAACACAGAAGCCGTAATAAAAGCCCTGGATTTAGCAACCGGCAAAATTGAACTTGAAACTATTTTTGAGAAGCACCGGGGAACCAGGATTACCAAAGTCTATGCTTAAAAAGATAGTAGACACCAACATCTTTATAGATCGATTGAACACCCCTGACGCGCTTAAAACTATTTTTCTCTCAGAAGGGCTGGTTTACCTGTCATCCATCATATTAATGGAACTCCGTGCCGGTGCTCATACAAAGAAATCGATTAAGGCCGTTCATGAGCTTTTTTCTTTCTTTAGACGTGTTGAAAGAATCATTGTTCCTTCTGCAGGGGATTATGAACGGGCAGGTAAGATCATCGCAGATCTCCAAAGGATAAAAGGCTATAACATAA
>JAPLIX010000008.1:6975-8159 GCA_026388865.1 Pseudomonadota bacterium
CAGCCTCTGCCAAAAGCACCGGCGCTGTTCTCTATACCCAAAACAGGCAAGATTTTCTTGCGATAAAAGAAGTTTTTGATTTCAGGGTTTCCTTTACATAAAAGAATTATGAACCAGAGATGAAGGTTTTCGACGGCGTGATTTTTACTCTGAAGATTAATTACTCCCAGGTGACGGTTTACTGAACGATAAAAGCACCTCTCAGACCTCCTTGATTTAAAAGATGAAAAAAAATAAACAGGCCACCCACCGCGGCAGAGAGCAGAAGAAATTAACCGGGCTGCTTACGTCCCTGCGCAATAAGAGCATCAGCTACCTTGACCTTATCAACAAGGATTCGCTGGTGGAGAAGGTCATACATCTGGTGCTTGAAGGCCGGGGCCCGTGGGAAGAAGCCGCGCCGCTCTTTAACCAGATTATACAGGAAGTCAGGCAGCAGCCGACAGGTTCGGTGCGCACGGTGGTTTTCGGCGGCGGCAGCGGGCTCTCGAGCATTGTGGGTGGTGATATCGAGTCAGAGCGCTGGGTGCTGGAGCCGTTTTACGGGCTTAAACGGCTCTTCTCGTCCCTTAAAGTTGTGGTATGCATGACCGATGACGGCGGCTCGTCAGGGAAAATCCTCCAGTCTCTTCCCTGCATTGCGCTCGGAGATATACGCCGGGCAGCCCTGTCCGCCATTTCACCCATCAATATCGTGGAAGAATACCCGGCGCTGCATCAGGACAACTACGCATTTCTCATCAGGTTCCTGCAGAAGACCATCAACTACCGCTTCGATGCGGACTCTGCGCCAGAGCCCCTGTGGAATCCCCTGGTCCTTTTTGATGAGCGGGATCGCGCGTTTGTGCCGCAGCAGCTGGTTGCCTATCTTTCGGGGCTCGGGACCTTTTTCCGCAGGCACCCGTTTTTGAAAAAAATTTCCCTTGCGGATCAGTGTCTGGGTAACCTCTGGCTTGTCGCCGCGATTTACAAAAAGGCGCGAAAATCATCCCGTCCGGCACCCGCAGACATCGTAAACGGCATCCATGAATTCTGTAGGAAATTCGGCTCCGGCGACAGTACGGTTTACCCCGCCTCAACCACCCAGGGCGAGCTGCAGTTTCTCTATACCCACGGCGTCGTGAGCAGTGGAGAGCACAAATCATCCCTGCGGCACAGTTCGTTTCCAGTGCAGCGCGTGTGGA
>JAPLIX010000276.1 GCA_026388865.1 Pseudomonadota bacterium
ACCTTGACACTGCCATCAGGAAGACGCAGCAACTGGATGATGGTGCTGAGCGTGCCGAGGGTGTGAATATCCTCTTCTGTGGGATTATCAATCTTGGCATCCCGCTGGGCGGAAAGGAAAATATTTTTATCTTTCCGGAGCGCTTCTTCCAGGGCGCTGATAGATTTGCGCCGCCCGACGAACAGCGGAACCACCATGTGCGGAAACACCACGATATCGCGCAGCGGCATCATGGGATAGACCGCCTCCGGCGTGTTAGTTTTTATAGCATTGTCCCTGGTTGATTTAAAAATCACGATAGTGCCTTCCTGTCATGCTCATGCGGATTTTTTTCCATAGACCAGCAGCGGCCTTTCCCGCTTGAGGATGACCTCTTCATTGACCAGACATTCTTCGACGGTGCTGTCGGAGGGGAGATCATACATAATATCAAGCATGATCTCTTCAATTATTGCCCGCAAGCCGCGGGCGCCGGATTTTCGTTTTGTCGCCTTGCGCGCGATGGCGCCAAGGGCCTCCTGGCTGAAACGCAGTTTTACATTTTCAAACTCAAAGAGCTTTTCATACTGCTTCACCAGCGCGTTTTTCGGCTTGGTGAGAATATCGACAAACGCTTTATCGTTCAGATCCTCAAGGGTTGCAATGACCGGCAGCCTGCCGACAAATTCAGGAATGAGACCGTACCGGGTGAGATCTTCGGGCTGCACCTGGGAAAGTATTTCACCTATATTTTTTTCTTCACGGTGCTTTATGTCAGCGCCGAAGCCTAGGGTCTTTTTACCGATGCGCTGCTCGATAATGTTTTCCAGCCCGTTAAATGCTCCGCCGCAGATGAACAGGATATTTGAGGTATCCACCTGGAGAAAATCCTGCTGCGGGTGCTTGCGCCCGCCTTTTGGCGGCACATTGGCGATGGTGCCCTCAATAATTTTAAGCAGGGCCTGCTGCACCCCTTCGCCGGAAACATCCCGGGTGATGGACGGGGTGTCAGATTTGCGGGAAATCTTATCAACCTCATCTATATATACGATCCCGCGGGAGGCCCGCTCAATGTTATAGTCTGCTGCCTGAAGCAGGCTCAGGATGATGTTTTCCACGTCTTCACCCACATAGCCGGCTTCAGTGTAGGAGGTGGCATCGGCAATGGTAAAGGGCACGTTCAAGACCCGGGCCAGAGTCTGTGCGAGCAGGGTCTTGCCGGTACCGGTGGGCCCGATGATGAGAATATTGCTTTTCTGCAGTTCAACCTCATCACTGCCCTTCTGCCATTCGATCCGCTTGTAGTGGTTGTTGACCGCAACCGAGAGGATCTTTTTTGCCCGATCCTGGGCGATAACGTAGTCATCTAAAAACAGTTTAATTTCCTGGGGCTTGGGAATGGTGGACTTTTTCCTGGCAAGTGCCTCCCGCTCCTCTTCCTCGCCAATAATGTCATTACACAGTTCTATGCATTCGTCACAGATATATACCGACGGTCCGGCAATGAGCTTTTTTACTTCTTCCTGGTTTTTACCGCAGAATGAACAAAAAAGCTGGCTATATTTACCTGGTCCCTTTTTGTTCGCCATGATCAGCCTCCGCTCTCCTTAATCTTTGGTATATCTCTCTTGGCTATCACTTTATCTATTATACCATATTCCCGGGCCTGTTCTCCATCCAGGAAGTAATCCCGTTCCGTATCCCGGTGAACTTTCTCCACCGGCTGCCCAGTATGTTTTACCAGAATCTGGTCGAGTTCTTCCCGCATCCGCAGAATTTCCCGCGCATGAATGTCAATATCAGTTGCCTGCCCCTGAAATCCTCCCATAGGCTGATGCAGGAGTATGCGCGAGTGCGGCAGAGCAAAACGCTTTCCCGCTTCGCCCGCTGCCAGCAGTACTGCCGCCATGCTGGCGGCCTGTCCAAAACAGAGCGTCGAAACCGGACACTTTATGTACTGCATGGTGTCATAAATGGCAAGTCCTGCGGTAACGAGCCCGCCGGGAGAATTGATATAGATATTGATATCCTTTCCCGGATCCTCAGACTCAAGAAACAGCATCTGGGCTATTACAATGTTGGCAAGGTTATCATCCACGGCCCCGCCAAGAAAAATTATCCGGTCTTTCAGGAGCCGGGAATAAATATCATAGGCACGCTCGCCTCGATTGGTCTGTTCAACCACAAAGGGTATCAGCTGCATTACTGGACTTGATTTCATAGTCGGCCGCTCGCTCATGATAAAGAGGTTCTTTTCGGGATCGATTGGTTATATTTCAGTGACAGTGGCATGTGCAATAATAAAATCGATAGCTTTCTCTTCCTGCAACTGCGCTTTTATAAGCTCCTGATCAATTGCTTTCTTCACCGCCGCTACATCCTGGGCAAGGGTCTGAGCAATCTCCTGATAGCGTTTCTCAAGATCCTCTGCAGCTACCGTCAGATTTTCTTTTTTAGCAATTGCTTCAAGGAGCAGTGAGGCGCGCACCTGTTTTTCAGCAGGCTCTTTATATATGTCGGACAGCTTTTCTATAGAGTAAGGAAGATTTTCAATGTTTACTCCCTGCGTGTAAAGCCGCTGCTGCATATTGTTTATCATGCTCTTGATCTGCTGCTCAGTCATTGCGGGAGGAACCTCAAGAGAATTTTTCTCTATCAGGGTGCTGGCAATTTTTTCCCTGAGGCTGGCCTCGATCTGCTGTTGCCGGTGCGTGGTAAGGGACGAGCGAATTTTTTCCTTTAAATCTGCAAGGTCTGCATACGCTCCCAGGTCACGGGCGAATTCGTCATCCAGTGACGGAAGAATTTTCTCCTTGATTTCCTTTAAGTGTACCTTAAATTCCACGGTTTTGCCAGCCAGGTCTTCCCGGGCATATTTTTCGGGTACCTCAAGAGAAAAGGCTTTCTCCTCACCGGACTTCATTCATGTCAGCTGCTCTGAGAATCCAGGCAAAAATGATTCAGGCGCAATTTCAATCAGATGATCTTTTGTGGAGCTGCCGGCAAAAGGCTTTTCTTCAATGGTTCCCTCATAATCAATGACAACACAATCACCGGCCTGGGCGGCCCGGCCCGCAACGGTCTTCAGGGTGGCATGATTGTCCTGCAGATTTTTAAGCTGCTGCTCAATGTCAGGCTCTGTTACCGACAGCTTCTCTTTTTCAAGCTGCAGCCCCTGGTAGCCCTGGACATCAAACTCAGGCTTTATCTCAAAACTGGCAGTGTAGCTGAATGCTGTTCCCTTCTCCAGGACGCCCTTTTCTATTATAGGCTGGGAAACGGGTAACATCTTTGTTTCATCCAAAGCCCGGGGGTAGGAATCCTGCACCAGGGCTGAAATAACATCTTCCTCAA
Source organism: Pseudomonadota bacterium (assembly GCA_026388865.1). Lineage (GTDB taxonomy): Bacteria > Desulfobacterota > WTBG01 > CAIYCZ01 > CAIYCZ01 > JAPLIX01. The sequence continues at coordinate 3,334 of JAPLIX010000276.1, forward strand.
CCTGTGCTTTAAAATACCTTTGCAGCAGGGCCAGGGGTGCTTTGCCGGGACGAAAGCCCTTGATCTTAACCTGCTTCTGCAGATTAAGATATGCTTTGTCAACTTCTTGATCCACCAGTTCCGGGGGGAGTGCAACAGACATTTTTTTACGAATCGGACTTACCTGTTCAATTTCAACCTTCATGTTCGTTTCTTTCTCCATTCTTATTTGACATGCGAGAGGGGGGAGTCGAACCCCCACGGTTTCCCGCTGGATCCTAATTCCAGTGCGTCTGCCATTCCGCCACTCTCGCGTATGGTGCGCAGTTGTTAAACACTATCTATTCAATAAGACTAATATTTTTAGACCCGAGTGTCAAGAAGTTTAGGCGCCTGGCACGGGTGCCTGCGTGGTAAACAGCAGGAGCGTAATACCTGATGCTGGCTTTGTTGTCAAGGACGCTGTTGATTGAACAGCGTAACGTCAGGTGAGCTTGATTGGGCGGCCGGGAAGCGACAGCCCCTTTTTGCTGTTAAAAATAGTTCTCAAGCGTATGCTGAATGGTGAATGCAGGCGGCACGAAGCGCTCCGCACAGTGCAGGTGGGCAACCTGCCGGGCTTCAGCTGCCAGCGGTTTTGAGATATAAAATCTCCCCAAGGAACCGGTGTTTTTTATCAATACAACCCGCGCTGTACATGGCTGCGCTACCCAGCAGGTCATGAGAGCAAGCTGCATGGCTGTTTTATCGGTGGGCATGGTGATGGGGATTTTTGCCCGCTCGATAAAGGTTGAGCTGATGATATTTAGCCAGGTCTTGGCAAAATCAATTTTGTCATACAACTGCCGGGTGATAATATCAGCCAAACCAAGACCGGTTGCATTTCCATAGGAGCCCGGCGAAAGGTCCAGTACCGCAATTCTCGATATTCGCGGGCACGAGGGCTCCGGCTCCCCGCTGATCAGTCTTCTGCCGATTACCGTGGTATCCATTCCGGTGCCGCTGATGTTCTTCCCCATCTCAGTAACAATGAGGACATCCACATTGTTGAATGGAATCACCGGCATCAGAGCTTTTGCCTGCTTAAGCAGCCGCTCTTCTGCAGCCTCTATCTGCTCCGGCTCCAGGGCTTCAATGACGGCAATACTGCCCCGGGCGTTTTCAATTATCCCGATGCCAAGCAGCACGGGTACCGTGTCCATAATAATGCGTGCTGCCTGGGGAATGCCCTGTTTAAGACCCCGCGTGCCCAGTTGGTGGATATGGCGGGCTCCCCGGTCTTTACCAAGCCCGACTGCGAGCATTTTCAGAATACCGCTCTCGGTTGCTGATTGAAAGCTGGTGTGAGACTTGATACGGTTGACAACAATGAGCCCGTCAGCCTTGAGCGCTTCTTCATCAAAGAATACCGGCATCCCGTCCGGGGTTCTGCCGATTTCAACCACAGTGGTTGCACAGACAACCGGTGCGCCGATCCGCTCCGGCGTGATTTTATAACCATTCAGTATTTCCCGCTGGCCTTCCTCGGTAGCACCTCCATGACTGCCCATGGCAGAGATAATAAACGGATGAGCACCGAGCCTTATTACTTCCTTGCAGATTACGGCGAGAATGGTATCAATACGGGCTATGCCCCTGCTGCCGGCAGTCACTGCTATACGGTCTCCCGGCTTAATTTTTGCCACCAGAGAAGAGATGCTGATCTGCCGTAGTAACTCATCTTCAACCGCGGGCAGTGACGGGCAGGGGTACTCCCACTCACACTCGGTAAGTTCCGGAAGCTCAATATGTTTAAGAAAATGCAGATTCTTTATGTGCATACGGGATGGTTGGTCTTTTATGCCATGGGCCTGTCTGGATAATCGAGCCTTACCAGGTTCTCCGTCCTGCGTGTGCAGGATAGGCCATACATCTTGCCGGCTTTATCAAGGCATTCTACAATAAAACAGGGCCTGTTAAATATCAAGCTAATAGTGTTTTCTACTCGTGCCCCGCAGCGGGGCTCTGCTTGAACGGGCAGGATAGAAGTAGCGGTTGTTTTTACTTGACCTTGCGGAACTCGTATGCTAACGTGACTTGAAGAAACAAGCATAAAGAAACAAGCAGCATAAATAAAATAATATACCTAACATAATCCATATGGTTGCTTATATACAACTCGTTATAAAAGGCCTTCCTTATTAAAGGGAAGGCCTTTTTTTTGAGGGCACTATGGCTACTATGCAGACAAGAATAGTTTTAGATAAACAGGATCTTAACAGAACTCTCACCCGCATAGCGCATGAGATTTCGGAGAGAAGCCGGGGCATGGAACATTTAGTGCTGATTGGCATTCGCCGCAGAGGCGTTGCCATTGCCCAGCGTCTTTCACAAAAGCTACATGATATTACCGGGGTCCCGGTGCCGGTGGGGGCTCTTGACATAACCCTGTATCGGGATGATCTTTCTGAAATTGACGCGCAACCAGTCTTAAAAAAGACCGAAATCCCGTTTTCCGTAAAGGGCAAACGCATTATTCTCTGCGATGATGTCCTCTATACCGGAAGAACAATTCGTGCAGCCCTTGATGGTATTATTGACTTGGGAAGGCCCATGTCCATACAGCTGGCCGTGCTCATAGATCGGGGCCATCGCGAACTGCCGATCCAGGCCAACTATGTGGGGAAAGCAATCTCTACTACCTCGGACGAGCAGATTGAAGTCTTTCTGGAAGAGGATGACCATATAGATCAGGTCCTCGTTAAAAAGGCGGCATAATATATGGAACTTAGAAATAAAGATCTTCTCGCAATCCGTGACCTTTCCCCGGAAGAGATTCTGCTCATCCTGGATACTGCAGAATCGATGAAAGAAATTTCTACCAGAGATATAAAAAAGGTGCCCACCCTGCGGGGGAAAACGGTAATCAATCTTTTCTACGAGCCAAGCACCCGCACCAGAACTTCATTTGAAATTGCCGGTAAACGGCTCAGCGCTGATGTTATTAACATCTCTTCCGCTACCAGCAGTACGACCAAGGGAGAGACGCTGAAAGACACCGGCAGGAATCTCCAGGCCATGAATCCGGATCTCATTGTTATCCGCCATGCCGCTGCCGGCGCCCCTAAAATTCTCGCTGATGCTCTGCCGGTCCCGGTGATTAATGCGGGCGATGGAGCACATGAACATCCCACCCAGGCGCTCTTGGATGCCTTTACCATCCGGGAAAAGAAGAAGACGCTTGCAGGCATCACGGTGGCTATCATAGGAGATATAACCCACAGCAGGGTGGCCCGGTCTAACATAGCCCTGCTCCAGAAGATGGGGGCGGAGGTGAGGTTGTCCGGCCCGTATACGATGGTGCCCCCGTACATTGAGGCGTTAGGGGTATCCTTCATTCCTGATATCGGGGAAGCTATCCGTGATGCAGATGTTATCATGATGCTGAGAATTCAGCTTGAGCGTCAGCAGCACGGGCTGTTTCCGACCGTGCGGGAATACGCGCGGTTTTTTGGCTTAAACAGGGAAAGGCTGCAACGGGCAAAACCTGATGTGCTGATCATGCATCCGGGCCCTCTTAACCGTGGCGTTGAGATTTCCCCTGACGTTGCAGATGGCCCGTACTCCATTATTCTGGACCAGGTTACCAACGGCGTGGCAGTGAGAATGGCGCTTCTCTACCTGCTGATCGGCAAGTAATGCCGCACCTGCTGACAGCTTTTTACCTATTAAGGACTTTGTATGGCACTTCTTATTAAGAACGGACGAGTGTTAGATCCGGCCTCGGGACTTGATGACATTACAGACATTCTGGTTGAAGGGGGAAAGATCCGCGCGCTGGCACGGGGATTAGCTCCCGCTGCAGGTGCCGGCACAGAAGAAGTTTCAGTGCTTGATGCTACGGGTCTTGTGGTTATGCCCGGCCTTATTGATATGCACACCCATCTGCGCGAGCCCGGACATGAATACAAGGAAACCATACAAACCGGCTCTCGTGCAGGCGCAGCCGGCGGGTTTACCAGCCTGGTATGCATGGCCAACACCAGTCCGCCAAACGATACCGCAGCAGTTACCGAATTTATCCTGGAAAAAGCGCGCAGGGAAGCATGCGTCAACATCTATCCGGTTGGTGCCCTCACCAGGGGGCTCAAGGGAGAAGAGCTGACGGAAATCGGTGATCTTAAGGGGGCAGGCGTTGTTGCCCTGTCAGATGACGGGCATACGGTTAAGAATGCCGGGATAATGCGCCGCGGCCTGGAATATGCCCGAAACTTTTCCCTGCCGGTCATCTGCCACTGCGAAGAGGATGACCTTTCGAGCGGCGGAGTCATTCACGAAGGCATCACCTCGGCATTGTTAGGGCTCAGAGGTATTCCCCCCGTTGCAGAAGAAATAATTGTGGCACGGGATATTGCGTTGTCTGCATGGACCAGACACCCGGTCCACATTGCCCATGTGAGCACTGTCGGTTCGGTACAGATTATCCGGGAGGCCAAGGCGCGCGGCGTGAAGATAACGGCTGAAACAGCCCCCCATTATTTTACCTTAACTGATGAGGCGGTACGCACGTTTGATACAAACACCAAAATAAACCCGCCGCTGCGCTCGGAAAAAGATGTGGAAGCTTTAAAAGAAGGGCTTCGGGACGGAACCATTGATGTTATTGCCAGTGACCACGCGCCCCATTCATCGCTGGAAAAAGATGTGGAATACGACACCGCAGCCTTTGGCATCATCGGACTTGAAACATCTCTTGCGCTCACGCTTCGCCTGGTCAGCCAGCAGGTTATGAGCCTCACTCAGGCACTGGAAAAACTGACCATCAATCCTGCGAAAATTCTTGCTATCGACAAGGGACGCCTGGGTGAAGGGGCTGATGCTGATATTACCATTGTCGATATGGACGCGGAGCATACGATTGATGTTACCGCATTCAAATCAAAAAGCAGAAATTCCCCTTTCCACGGGTGGCGACTTAAGGGCCGCGTTATATATACTATGGTTTCAGGAACAATTGTCTTTCAGGCAAAAAGCTGAGGCGCTTGTTTCTGTCACGCCCCGTGCACACACAGTCCCTCTCCCTTACGGTTTCATACAAGCGACGCTTGCAACCTCTGAGCAGTACCTTGCATTTATTTCAGTTTGACGGAGAAAATCCGATGATAAATTATACTTATTACCTCCGGGTACAGCGCATCACCACAGGAGAATATGCATTATGCCGAGGCTTTTGATTGTAGATGATGAACAGGGAATACGGGAAATGCTCGAGATCTACCTCCAGCGGGAAGGATATGAGGTGATGACAGCCGCAGATGGCGAAACAGCCTTAGCGTACTGCAAAAAAATGCCTTTTGATGTGGTCATCGCAGATATTAAAATGCCGCGCATGGACGGCATCAGCCTCCTTAACAGGGTAAAGGAATTTTCCCCGGAAATTATCTTTATCATGATTACCGCATTTGCCTCATTTGAAACGGCCAAAGAGTCAATGAAAAAGGAGGCATATGATTATATTACCAAACCCTTTGATGTTGAAGAGGTAAAGAAAAAAATTGAAGCAGCTCTTGCCCAGAGAGCAGAACAGGCTCCAGCAGGCAGGGAATTGGGGGCGCTGTCAAAAATCCCGCACGCAGGAGACGGGGTACCGCAGTTTGAACATTTACTGGGTGCCAGTCCGGAAATGAAAAAGATATTTGACATCATCCCGCGGGCCGCAACATCAAAAACCAATGTCCTTATCACCGGAGAAAGCGGGACCGGCAAAGAGCTGGTAGCAAAGGCAATCCACGCACAGAGCCCGCGCAGCGCCCTGCCGTTTGTTCCCATAAATTGTGGAGGAATCCCCGAAGCGCTTCTTGAAAGCGAGCTGTTTGGCTATAAAAAAGGTGCATTCACCGGCGCTACTATTAATAAAAAGGGGTTTTTTGAGGTGGCAGATGGGGGAACCGTTTTTCTGGATGAAGCAGGGGAACTGCCGCTTTCTCTCCAGGTAAAACTGCTCAGAGTAGTGCAGGAAAAAACCTTCATGCCGGTGGGCGGTACGGAGGAAGTAAAAGTGGATGTGCGCATAATATCTGCAACCAATAAGGACCTTGAGAAAAAGGTTATTGAAGGCACCTTCAGGGAGGACCTCTACTACCGGCTCAATGTCATTCACCTGCATATTCCGCCGCTGCGGGAACGCAAAGATGATATACCGCTGCTCGCTAACTTCTTCCTCGGAAAATACGCGCAGGAACTCGGCAAACAGGTTACCGAAATCTCGTCCTATTCCATGGACTGCCTGTTGCAGTATTCCTTTCCCGGCAATGTGCGCGAACTGGAAAACATCATCGAGAAGGGAGTAGCCCTGGCTAATACCAGTATCATGCTCCCGGAGAGTCTGGAGCTTTCAAAATTTAAGGCAGAAGAACAGGAAAAATTCCCAACCGCAGATCAGGGAAAAGTATTGATTCCGCCTGAAGGGGTTCAGCTTGATGAGATACTGGAGCGCTATGAAAAGGAATATATTACCGAAGCGTTAAAATTATCAAAGGGATCTATTACCGGCGCAGCTAAACTTTTGGGAATCTCATTTCGCTCTATGCGCTACCGGCTAGAAAAAAATAAATTTAACGAACAAACATTGAAACCATAATCTTCCCCCTCTCCGGCCAATAGTTCAGGCAATGAATAAAAATCCAGCAGATATAAAAGAAGAGTTTCAGAACAGGCTTCAGTGGCTCATGCTGTGCAGGGTCATGGTTGCGTCTTTTTTCCTGGGAATTGCCATCATCGCCCAACTGCAGCGCAGCGAATCATATCTTGCCCCTCACCTTATTTATCTGTACGGACTTACCGCCGGGGTCTTTGTCCTTACCTTTATCTATGCCAGCTTAAGTTATAAGATAATCAATCTAAAACTGTTCTGCTATTCCCAGATCATGATGGACATTCTTCTGATCACAGCCCTGCTTTTTATAACCGGCGGCATCAATAGCATTTTCCCCTTTATGTACAGTATCTCCATCATCTCTGCCAGTATTCTGCTTTACCGCTCAGGAAGTCTTCTCGCTGCTACCGGAGCAAGCTTCTGCTACAGCCTGCTGGTAAGTTTTCAATATTTCGGTATTATTCATCCGCTGCAAATACCCGCCTTTATTGCGCGGGGGTACTCGGAGGAACCTCTGGTATACCCGGTTATTGTTAATATTACGGCATTTTACCTGGTTGCTCTCCTCAGCAGCTTTGTTTCTGAACAGGCGCGCAAATCAAGGCTTCAGCTGAAAGAAAAACAGATCGATATTAAAACGCTTGAAGCGCTCAATGAAAATATTATTCAAAGCATCAATAGTGGGCTGCTCACCCTTGATGCCGAGGGGAAGATTATAACCTTTAACAAAGCTGCTGAGCAGATAACGGGCCTTACCCAGGCGCAGGTATATCAACGCCATATCGCAGAGATTTTTGGCGACAGCATAAAGCTCTACCAGATAACCGGCCGGCAAACAAACGGCAGCATCCCCGTGCGGTTTGAAGCGCCCTTTACCAAGGCTGATGGCAAGGTTCTGCAGCTGGGAATTTCATCTTCTATTCTTAAAAATGGAACGGAACAGGAGATTGGCAACATTTTAGCATTTCAGGATTTAACCCTGCTAAAAGAAATGGAAGAGTATGTAAAGCGAATGGACCGCTTGGCCGCGATCGGGCGGCTGGCCGCAGGAATTGCCCACGAGGTAAGAAACCCCCTGGCTTCCATTAGGGGTTCTGTTCAGGTGCTGCAGAAAAACCTTCGCTTGAGCGACAGTGACAAGCGCCTGATGGAGATTGTTTTAAGGGAGAGTGACAATCTCAATGGGCTGATCTCCAACTTTATCCAATTTGCCCGGCCTAATACACAAAAGAAAGAGCCGATTCAGTTAAAACATCTGGTCGATGAAACCCTACAGCTGTTTCATAACAGCGCTGAGTGCCGGGGCAATATCACCATCAGCCAGAACATCAGTGAAGATATCTATTTTAAGGCAGATCCACAGCAGTTTAAGCAGGTGATATGGAATCTCCTTATAAATGCCGCACAGGCAATCAATGATGACCGTGGAGAAATAACCCTTACTGCTCATTATACGGCCGGCGGTTTAACCGCAGCACGCGAATTAAATCCTGCTGCCCCCGGTGCAAGCCCTAAAACCAAGGTAGAGATAATAGTCAGGGATAGCGGATGCGGTATTGGCGAGAGTGAACAGGATAAAATTTTTGAACCCTTTTATACCACAAAAGAGCGCGGCACCGGACTTGGTCTTTCGATTGTTTACCGTATTATTGAGGAACTTGGCGGCACCATTTCTGTTGACAGCAGTACCGGCCATGGTGCGAGCTTTATTATTTGTATACCGCAATAGATTCGCATATTCTGCTGCTGTCCCTGAAAATATATACATAAGAGAACCTTTAATAATTCCCAATCTGCCACTCCCGCGAAAGCGGGAGTCCAGTAATTTCAATCGGTTATAGATTCCCGTCCCCGACTAAAACATTCGAGGACAAGCTTTCACGGGAATGACATTTTTAGAGGTAGCCCTGAGGTTCAGGTTCCCGGAACCTGAAAAGAAAAAGCGCATCTTATATTTTTTATATAGTTTCGATGCCATGACAGCATTCCGCCTTCCATCAAACAAAATTATAGTAGTTCTCGCTCTAACGATAATGGTATATGTAAATTCGCTCAGCGGGGGGTTTGTCTGGGATGATAGTGACCTCATTACCGATAAGGTTGAGTATTTTGAGAATATCTCCAATTTGCAATCGGTCTTCCTAAAACCTCATTTTGCCGAAACCCCCTATTACCGGCCGCTCCTCTGGTGTTCCTTTTTTTTAGACTACCATTTCTGGGGTATCAATCCCCTGGGATTTCATATAACAAACCTCCTGCTTCATATCCTCAACACCGTTCTTGTATACTGGTTTATCCTTAATCTCGGATTTTCATTAAACGTAGCACTGTTTGCATCCGCGTTATTTGCCACCCATCCGGTGCAGACCGAAGCTGTTTCCTGGATATCAGGAAGAAATGATCCCCTCATGGTTCTTTTTTTCCTCCTGTCGTTTAATCTTCTATTCAGCGGACGGCTATCGCCCTCGCCGCGCGGGAAGGCAATCCGCTATGTAACTGCTTTTATGTTTTTTGCGTGTGCTTTGCTCGCTAAGGAAACAGCAGTTATATTGTTACCGCTGCTCATGCTGACAGACTTTTTCTATAAACAAAGGTTTGTTCAGTCAGCTACCCGTTATGAAAAAGCAGCAGTCTACAGTATATATGCACTGATCTCATTAGGCTTTTTAATGCTCAGAAATATAATTTTTTCCGGCCTTTCTACCAAGCTCGTATTAAACCCGGATAAGATATTAAGCTTAGCCAAGACCCCGCTGGCAGTTTACTTATATTATTTCAAGGTGCTTTTTTTCCCATTAAACCTTACGGTCAGTCCTCCGCTGTGTGGCAGTCAGGCCACGCTCACTGCCGGCAACCTTGTCCCGGTAATATTTTTAATAAGTGTTATCGCAATAGCCGTGCTGCTGCGAAGAGTCTATGCCGAGGGTTTGTTTGGCATGCTCTGGGTTATCATTTATCTTCTGCCGGTATCCGGGCTCATCTGGATGGGGGTGCCGATTTTAGAGCACCGGCTCTATGGGGCAAGCATAGGATTCTGTATGATGGCAGCGACAGGCTGCTATTACCCCTGGTCCCCAGCTTCACCCATGGCGCCCTTGTATAAAAAGATGCTGCCCATGCTCCTTGCACTCATTTTGATTAGCTATAGTACCCTGACAATCCAAAGAAATCGTTTATGGAAAGACGATGTTTCCATATGGGAAGACACCGTAAGAAAAACCCCGACATCAGTGAACACATTAAATAATGCAGCTTCCTCCCTTATCAAGATTAAAAAATATGACCTAGCCATAACCTATTTAAATCAGGCGCAAAAACTCAATCCGCAAAAGGAAAAAATATACGTCAATCTTGGTATTGCCCATCTGCAAAAGAAAGATTATGCAAAAGCTTTGGCAGCTTTTGAAAAAGCGCTTCAGCTTAACCCCCGTTCAGCAGAAACTTTTAATTATATGGGAATCATTTTTAAAGAAAAGGGGGAGCGCTGCACAGCGGTCTCATATTTTGAAAAAGCACTGGAATGCAAACCGGATTTTTTAATTAGCCATCTCAATCTGGGAGCTCTGTACACTGAACAGGGTGAGAAACAAAAGGCGCTTGCAGAGTATCTGGAGGCACTGCACTATGCTCCCCATAATAGCGCCGTGCACAATGCACTGGGCCTTTTATATGTTGATGAGGAAAAATTTGAAGAGGCTCTTAAACATTATCAGGCGGTGCTTTCCCGGGATCCATTAAATTATGAAACACTCAATAACGTGGCGATCTTATATATTAAACTTCAAGCTTTTGAAAAAGCACTCCCCATTCTAAAAGAAGCAATTTCGCACAACCCGGGCTCTCCTGAGATGCGCTTAAATCTGGGGATAGTGCTTTTTAATCTCGGGAAAATACAAGAGGCTATCGATGAATACAGCAATGCCCTTACCCTTAATCCTTCATATATAGATGCTCATTTCAATATTGCTGCAGCATACCTCCTGATACCTGCAGAAAAAGATAAAGCGATTTATCATTTCAATCAAGTGCTCAGGCTGAACCCGGATTATAAAAACAGGGAAGTTGTCGAGAAAACTATTTCGGACCTTGAAAAGAGTGGGGAATGACAAAATTTGGCCCCAAACGTGACGTAAAACGGCACAACCAGCATCTATTTAAATTACACTTTTTAGCAGCATAATTTTAATTATATGAAATAGCTTTGATATTTTTTAAATAGCCCTGTGGCACAAAGATTGCTCAGTACTTTAATCGAAAACTAAAAGTTATTTTTTAAAAAAATGAACCGAGAGGAGGTGAAAGGAAAGAAATTGCTGGACACAAAAGGTCCATTGTTAAATAAATGATAACTGATTTTTCACAAGATTAAGGAGGAATAAAAATGATTTCAAAAATTAGAAATGAAAAAGGTTTTACCCTGATTGAATTAATGATCGTTGTGGCTATTATTGGTATTCTCGCAGCTATTGCAGTACCTAACTTTATTGCATATCGTGATAAATCACGCATAGCATCTTGTATTGGTACCGGTGAATCAGTAAGAGGCGCACTTGCCGGCTTTGCTGCAAGCCAGCGAGATAATCTTTTCCCTTCACAAGCTGAGATTGCTGCTACTGACTGGGATGCTCTCAGGAATATCACCAATCGCAATGGAGCGACCTTGAAAGCGGTTATAACTGAGCAGGGGTACGCTTCAATGAACTATTCACCTGAAATAGATAAACAAGGCCAGCCTGCTTCTTATATCATAACGTTCATTTGTAATGGTGTTCCTGCAGATTTGACCGGGTCAAAAGTTGAGGTAAAACCATCCGGCATAGACAAATTCACGACATAATTAAAGCATGATTTTCATGCACCCATAAAAAGGGTATAAAAAGCAGAAGCCTGTTTTATTTCGGCTTCTGCTTTTTTATATGTAATAAAATGGATATAACCAGCCTCGAGGAAAAATTACCGCATGAATAAAAACTACTTTCAGCTTGTGCTCGACCGGCTTGTTGTCATCAGTCTTTTTTTTCTCCTGGCGGTGATTCCACTCATAATCAATCCGTTTGCCTTGGACTACTGGTATAAGCCCAAAATTGATTCCCTTTATGGACTTATAATAATTCTCAGTTCAGCACTGCTAATACGGTCTGCATGCTCCAATAAAGCGCCCCGCATTACTGGAAACCCGTTGCTTATACCTTTGGTTGTCTTCGGTGCCGCAAGTATTTTATCAACCGTCTTTTCCATTGCCCCGGAGATAAGCATCTGGGGTGATAGCTATAGAGAAGAAGGTATCTTTACCATCATTTCATACATTGCCCTCACCCTTATATTTTCATGTGCAGTAGAATCAGAGACACAATTGGATGATCTGCTGAGAGGGCTCCTCATTACTGCTTTTGCAGTGTCTTTATATGCCTTAGTCCAGTATGCAGGCTATAATCCAACCCAGCATTTCATTCCGTTAATGAGGCCGATAGAAAATCGTCCGGGAAGCACAATTGGCAACCCCAATTTTCTCGGAAAATTTTTGGTTCTTATGATTCCGATTTTTATTGTATATTACTTTAGAGCGCACAACAGTATCGGGCGGCTACTCAGTGCCACCGGATGCCTTATTGCCTGTGCTGCGCTTATCGTCACGTTCACCAGAGCAAGCTGGTTCAGCTGTTTTGTGAGTCTGCTGCTGCTGGGAATGCTGCTGCGAGGAACAGCAAGACGAGCTGCCATAAAAGAATTCTTTGCCTTAGGCTTATTAATTTTACTGTTTATTGTCCTGGTGGAATTCAAACTGCCGATCTCAACATCACAACAAGCCAGAAGAGATGCCCATAAGATAACAGAAAAAATTATTACCACGTTTGATTACAAAAAGGGCGGTATCGGAGGACGATTATATCTCTGGGAAAAGGCACTCTTGCTGATACAGCGCAGACCTTTCCTCGGCTATGGGCTCGATACCCATGCTGTTGCCATGGAAAAATTTAATCTGGAATATGCTAAACAATTCAACTATACTGGCATCCTCGACCGGGCACATAATAACTACCTGGACATTGCTATCGCCCAGGGGTTGCTCGGGCTGACGGCCTATCTTTTCATAATCACAACCTTTCTTGTATGGCTGGTTAGAACTTTAAAAACAGAAGCTGATGCATCCCGGCGGCTACTATATTGCGGTATCCTGGCTGCGGTCTGCGGCTACCTGCTCAACGATTTTTTTATATTCAGCGTTGTCTCTGTCTCGCCAACCTTCTGGTCACTGCTGGGTTTAACCATTTCAATAAAACGCCTTAACGGACTTGCACCCCGCTATAAAGCATAATATAAAATGCATATGACTTCAGGCACTAAAGAAAAGCCGACGATTGTTTTTGTTATCCGTTATTTTCATCCATTCATAGGCGGTCTTGAAAAGAAAACCCTTAATCTTGCATCAGCCCTCATTGAGCGCGGGATGCGCATTGAAATAATAACCAGCAGGTTTTACCCGGCTTGGCCTGAAAAAGACCTGGTGAAAAACGTGCCCGCGTACCGCCTCCCTTCTCCACGCATTAAGGTTCTCGGTGCTTTTGTTTTTCTCGTGGCGCTATGCTGGTACCTTTACAAACAAAGAACCCGTATCAAAATAATCCACACCTTCCAGGTGGGGTACAGCTCCGCAGCCGCAATTGTTATGGGTAAACTGCTGTCAAAGCCGACAATCCTCAATCTTTCAGGCAGCGGCATTGACGGGGATATCATGAGGCATAAAAGAACACCATGGGGGAGGTTGTTCCTTTTCTTCTGTCGATCCGCATCCCGGATTGTTATTTTAAATACCGAAATGTACCAGGAACTCAAGAGTATTGCCTATGTTGATACGTCTATTGTTAAAATTCCAAATGGCGTTGACCTCGCGACATACCGGGGGACAGATAATAAACAATTATGGAAAAAAAAGATCGGGATAGATACAGAAAAAGTGATTCTCTATACGGGAAGACTGGCAGCAGAAAAGGGGGTCGCGTTTCTAATCAGGGCCTATGCAGCGCTGAGCCTTCCACAGCCGACAAAGCTCTATATCCTTGGCGCTGGTCCGCAGCTTTCTGCGTTGCAGAAATTCCTGCGTCAGCATAATTTGCTTAGCACCGTTACCATCCTGCCCCCCGTTGAAGATATACTCCCGTTTTTATATGGTGCTGATATTTTTGTCATGCCATCACGCTCTGAGGGCCTTTCTAATTCGATTCTGGAGGCCATGGCATGCGGACTTCCGGTCATTGCAACCAGGGTTGAAGGAAACACAGATCTTATTGAAGATGGCGTTAATGGGCTGTTAGTTGCACCTGACGATGAGGGCAACCTGGTGAATGCACTCACGCAACTTCTCACCAGGCCGGAAAAAGCAGCAGCGCTTGGTCAGCGTGCCCGACAAATGGTTTGCGAGAAATATGACCTGCAGAGCATGGTCGGACAGTATAGTGCCTTATATAGCAGTTTATCCTCACCATAGCGCCTTTCTGCCCATGAAGATACCTCAGCTCATACACAGAACCATATCAAACCCGACGCTTGCGGTTTCCTCATACCGCAAACTCATGCATGCCTTTGATTTTTTTAACCTTGACTACAGATTTGCCTCCGGCTACAGCTTTCCACCCAAATCAGTATGCCTCATCCTTACAGAAAAATGTAATCTCAAGTGCTCCATGTGCGATATTGGCAGGTCAAATGCTGACCCTGAGCAGGGCGGGTCCTCCCCCTTAGTGCAATCAATATGCGCCGGCGAAGAGGAGATGGGCCTTGATGACTGGCTTACTCTGATAAATGATTTGTCACGGTTTTCCCCCAAACCCCTCATCCTGCTCACTGGTACCGAACCGTTTATGTACCCGGAGATTCTGCAGATCATCGAGACTATTGTGGAGAAAAAACTCTCTCTTCATATAACGACCAACGGAACACTCCTGTCTCGCTATGCCCGCAGGCTTGTGGCGCTCTGCCAATCATCGTTTGGGATTGATATGACCGTATCTCTTGACGATATTGGTGAGGACCATGACAGGATCAGAGGAGTAACAGGAACATTTAATAGAGCAATAGAAGGCATAAGAGCTATAGTCTATGCCCGAGAAGAAAAAAAGCAGCTTTTCCCCTTAATCAACATAACCTGCACCATATCATCCTATAACTTCGAAAGGCTTGAGCCATTTGTTGACTGGTTCATGGGACAAAAGATTCCCGTTGAAAGCATAACGTTTAATCACCTGTGGTTTAAGGATGCTGCCCATGTGACCCAGCATAAACAGCTTTTTGGCGGGCAGGCTTCAGTTGCTGAGGTAAATGCGGGAGGGGTTGACCGCGCAGCGATAGATATGGCGGAAGTCTACCGGCAGCTGCAACACATTAAAAAGAAATGTGCCGGCACCGGCCTTCGCATTCATCAGGAGCCAGATCTCCCGCTGCAGGATTTATTGCTCTACTATAAAGAGCCGTGCCGGTTTGTTTCCTATGATCGCTGTAGCGCAGCCTGGCGCAATATTTCCATTACCCCGAAGGGCAATATCATCCTGAGCCCGTTATGCTTCCTGCCGGCGCTTGGCAACGTAAAAAGACAGTCCTTCTCATCCCTGTGGAATAGTAAAGCCTTCCAGGAGGTGCGCTGTAAACTTAAAAAGGACCGGGCATATCCGGTCTGCTCCCGTTGCTGTATGCTGTTTGGGTCAAAACCAAAGTATTATAAGATTAAAAGCTGGCTTTCATGAGCGCTTGGAGCTGTTTTTTATCTGCTATTAAACTCTCTTAACTGGCAATGCCATGAACAAAAAGCTCATTGTTGTTCTTTTATTTATAATAGCCCTTCTCTATTTTGCCCCGGTTATTTTTTCGCGCAACACCTTTATTGCACGGGATATATATATGTTTTACAATCCGAAGCACTTTTTTTCAGCGGAAAGTATTAAGCAGGGTGTACTGCCGCTGTGGAATCCCTATCTTGCCGGCGGCGTTCCCTTCCAGGCCAATGTGCAAAGCTGCGTTTTCTATCCCCTCAGCCTGATATTTTATCTTCTGCCGTTCCAGCTGGGGTACAAGTTTTTTATCATCAGCCACTATTTTCTCGGCAGCCTCTTCATGTATCTCTTGATGAGGGAATGGAGAGCCACGGTATACGCATCATTGGTAGCAAGCATGGTGTTCTCATATGGGGGATATCTGGTTTCGATTCTTGACAATGTGTGTTTTTTGACTTCCGCTATCTGGCTTCCTGTTATTCTGTTGTTTCATCACCGGGCATTAAAAACCGGTGCATACTTCTATTCAGG
>JAPLIX010000557.1 GCA_026388865.1 Pseudomonadota bacterium
AAATATTGAAAGATGACTTGATAATAGCGCAGAAAAAAGCCAGTCACTGGTTTCTGGGGAAATATTTAAATTATCCTCTGGGAATCGGTGACATCTTATTCGGGCTGCCACTTAAAGTATCGCTGGGATGCTTTTTTGATTTCTGTAAACAGATGCTTATCAATTTATTTGTAAAGAAGAAGGTTGATTCGTTCGAATCGTGGGTTATCAGCCACTTTGGCAGGAAGATGTATGACATTTACTTCGGCCCTTATACCCAGAAGGTATGGGGAAAACCGCCTGCCCAGCTGGCTGCGATCTGCGCACAGGAACGCATTGCAGTGCAGAATCTATTTGATGTGCTGGTGAGCGCTATGACAAAAAACATGGCAAAATTCCGCAATCATTATCACCTGCCGCACTCGCCGTATCAGAAGGTTTTTTATTACCCCAAATACGGCATAGGGCAATTGGCAAATCTTATGGCAGATTATATTGCGCGGAAAGGGGGAAAGATTGTTTTGCAGGCAGAGGTGGTAAAAATAGTTAACGATGCTTCCGGCTTCAGCGTCTATTCTCAATCGGGTGAATGTTTTAATGCCCAACAGTTGATTTCCACGATGCCAATACACGCTCTGCAGGAAATGCTGGTAAGCAATTCTAATCTTCACGAGAAAAACCAAAAAGGAAAGCTGGAATTCAGATCAATGATTTTCATGTTTCTGGAGGTTAACCGGCCAGCCTTGACCGACAATCACTGGATTTACTTTCCCGACAGGGAGTGCATTTTTCAGCGCACGAGTGAATTTAAGAATTTCAGCCCGGTCATGTGTCCTGCTGATAAAACAGGGGTGTGCATTGAAATTCCCTGTGATTATAAAGACGATCTGTGGGATATGAGTAATGATGCGCTGTATGAAAAAGTGATACAGCAGGCGGAAGAAGAGCGCTATTTAAAAAGGCAGTGGGTGGACAATTACCATGTGGTTAAGGAACGATATACTTACCCCACCTATGATCTGTCCTATGCTGAGAATTTAGCAAAAATCCGGGACTATATTGACAGCGTTACCGGTCTCTACAGTATAGGCAGACAGGGCGCGTTTAAATATATTAATATTGATGAAGTCATGATAATGGGCTTTGATACTGCGCAGAAGATAGGACAGTGCTACTATACTGAACAATGATATTCTAAGATAATAGATCGTGCAGTAATTAAGGCTTGCGGCCTAACACCTGATACTGGGCCCCGAATGGCAGTCGCGCTAAAAATGGCTCAAAAACGCGAAACCAGCTGAGAATCTGGGGGAATATAAACAGGAAGGTAGTGCTTAGAATCTCAAAACCACCAGCCTGAAGCAAGCGCCGCGCCTCCGGGGGTGAAACCGGTGAGGCATCCTTATCAAAGGGGATTTTTCCCATGATATAACGTGTCCCCGGATTCCACGGGTTATTCTCCCACAGAGCAAAAACACCTTTTTGACATAAAGCTCGATATATATAGCTGATAGCTTCTGCCCGTTTGTCCGGGGATATATGGTGAAACACTCCATTACAAAAGGCCAGATCAAACTTCCCCGCGGGTTGATACTCATCCATTAAGTGGAATTGAGCATTTAGCGCGGTATATTTTGTTCGAGCAACTTCTAATGATTTTTTGGATATATCAACTCCCATCACTGACGTAGCATTCAGCAGATTAATAAAGTAAGGGGTTGATAAACCGGTACCGCACCCGAAGTCCATTACCGACAGGTTGGCTGTACCCTGTTTCCGAAGCCCATTGGATAGCCATGCTATACGACCACGAGCAAAAAAAACCCTGTCGTGGCCGGATACGCGAATCCCTTTTTTTAAAGCCTCGTCATATTCATGTGCATAACGATCAAATTCCTGAAAATTCATAACTGCTTATGAAAATGTATGCATGT
>JAPLIX010000531.1:0-5490 GCA_026388865.1 Pseudomonadota bacterium
CCCACAATAAATCTATCCCTTAAATCAGGTGTTCCGTTTGTCCCATTGCACAGCGCCCAGCCAGCAGGTATCTGATTAATTGCACCGCTCCACATCATAATTGCACCTTGAGGAACACCGTTGCTTGCTGAATTCGCAGTCTCGGCATTTCCAGCGCTGAAAGCGTACCCCACACTTGTAATCTTCTGGCGGGGAATCATCTCGGAATCAGTGCCAACTTTGATTCCAAGATAGGTGGTCTGATTTTGAGAAAAAAAGGTAGCGGGTATGGTTAAATAAGTACCAAGCATTGCGTTGAAAACTCCGCCAACTGTCTTTATCTGGCTGGTGCTTGTAGTCCATGTTTCCGACCAAAGAGCCGTACCACCTGAAGCAACATCATATATTGAAAATGTTGCGTCATAACTGCCATTGGGTACAGCAGAACCATTTTTATCAGTAAGTTTACCCTGATAATTGATCAGCTGCGGCACACCGCTGTAGGAATGCGGTACTGCAAATAAAAGGGATACTGTTAAGATGGTTAGTAAAAATACTCCTGTGATTTTTGCCTTTTTCATACGCCCTCCTCTGTTATTGGTTTTAAAGTTTGTTCCGTTTAAAACTGACCCCTCTGCATCTCCCCTTACCAGGGGGAGACGAAAAACAAAAAGGGCATACCCCATAATTGAGGCACACCCTTTGAACTCTCTATTAAATTCTTTTACTTCGTTTACTGTTAAAGAAGTAGAATCTGTCTGTCTGTCTGTCTGTCTGTCTGTCTGTCTGTCTGTCTGTCTGTCTTAACTAACTGACTTTTCGTTCCCCTATCGAAAGCCATTGTTCCCTCCAAATCTTTTTACATATTATTCCTTAAAATTATTTTTATAATGCTATTAAATTTTTGATTTACATCAAAATACATTGAATCGCATTTAATTGTCAAGTAAAAATATACCTGGCTTTATAAATATATCGATATTATATGATAAACAGTGGCATTTGTTCGGGTTAAGACGCAGATTGCGCAGATACCCTCAGATATAAAACTGAATCTATGAAGATGCTGCTTGCTTCCTGTTACACAGAGATCTGGTATGCCTTTTCTAAAGGCTGCACATTTTGCCCAGCACATTATCAAAGCGTCATAGTATCAGAGTGTCAAAGTGTAGTTGGGTTTCGCAACCCAACCTACAGGCTTTATATAATCCTTTGTCCAGTCATTATTATTTCATTTACCAGTGGATTTGGCTGTTCCAGATCACCTTTGGCAAAAGCATGGGGTTCGATTCTTAGGTCCACTTTTCTCCGTAATTTCATTAGCATGGCATCTTCTTCAAATCCATCAATCTCGTTGGTATCAAGGAAAATCGCAAGATCAATATCGCTATGTTCATTAAATGTCCCTTTAGCGCATGAACCGTAAAGATATATTCTCCGTATCTTTACTCCCTCGGTTTTTAAAACTTCAATATACTTATCAATTTTCTGCTTTATTGCTGCGTTATCAAACCCCTTAGCCATAATCTGAAATCCTTTATTCTGTTGAGATATTTTTCCGTAAACTCTTTTGCTGCTTTTTTGCTGAACACATTTTTGTAATCAGGATATCGGGCCTTGATATTAAATGTTGTTACTTCATCAAGAAAGTCTTTCTGTCCTTCGGTCAAATTGAGATAACCCAGTTCTGCTAATTTAGTAAGATCATGAATATACGGCACATCTGCCCCAGATTGCCTGACAAAATAAGCTTTTAAGAGTTTTTCCAATACAAGATGCCCTATAAATAAAGCCCACACATAGTGATTTTTCTCAAAAAGATTATTCATCACAGCATAATCTTCATCAGACGAATTAAGCCAGTATTCTATGATCTCTTCTTTTGTCATGCAGGCTCCATTTTGTTAATCTGTTCCAAGCTTAGCTCGGGATAATAGAAAGCGAAAGTGGGGACATCATTTTATTGGTTCCTCTGCCGATTTGCTGTGTTCTTGAGTTCATGAGTTCGAGATTGTTTCCAGGACTTGGAATGGTTATCTTAACGTTCCTTCTTTAAGAAACCTTCTTTCCTCATATCATGAACAATATCTTCAGCCGTTTTGCCCTGAAATTTTTTCCTTCTCAGCTTAGTATAGTCTCCTTCTCCTTTCTCATATTCCAACAAAAAGCGAAGACTTCCTGCTATTCCTAACCGGGATCTCAGGGCTTTCCATCCGGCCTTGCGAATTTCCGGTGGGGTTAAATCAATTGCCTGTTTCATAAAATACCTTTCTGGATATAAATTCAAGTAATGATAAAACGGAAACTCTTATGTCAGCTATCTTCTG
Source organism: Pseudomonadota bacterium (assembly GCA_026388865.1). Classification (GTDB taxonomy): domain Bacteria; phylum Desulfobacterota; class WTBG01; order CAIYCZ01; family CAIYCZ01; genus JAPLIX01. Next base: position 2,307 of record JAPLIX010000531.1, read on the forward strand.
AGCTTTCTTAATAAGCATATCATCACAGGTAACAAAATATTCTGCTTGAGCATGTTGTGTTGGCGGGAAGTGAATAAAAAGTACAGCTCCCTCCGGCAGAGCCGGAGGCTTGGTCCGTGAGCCGCTCAAACAGAATGGGACGGATTCCCGGCCCCAACTAAAACATTCGAGGACAAGCCTTCACGGGAATGACAATCATAGTTGCACGATACTTTCACATGGTCATCCTCGCGAAGGCGGGGATCCAGAATAAATCAATTTTTATTTTAAATCCCTTTTGCCAAAAAGTCCTGTAGACTTTTGAAATAGTATTCCCGTATCTGTCAAACTTTAGGAGTCCTCCGGCAGAGCCGGAGGTTTACCTGTGATTAATTATAATCCAAAAGCTTCTGCATAACCAGTTTAAAAAATAGCGAAAATCTGTTAAGGTGTTTTCGGCAAAGTTTGACATTACAGAGGTTGTAACTCCGGCACATGATACCCCTTAAAGATAACATTCCCTCACGCTCTGTTCCGTTTATCAATTACACCATCATACTGATCAACCTCTTATGCTTTCTCTATCAGCTTTCCCTCGGGCCTCATCTGGAGCAGTTTCTCTACACCTGGGGTGTGGTGCCGGCACAATTCTTTGCCCCGTTGTCTATCGGACATCTGCACCTTTCTCAAAGAATTCTGCCCCTGTTTACCTCCATGTTTTTACATGGCGGTTGGCTCCATTTCCTGGGCAACATGCTCTACCTCTATATCTTCGGCGACAATGTGGAAGACCGGCTCGGCCACGCCCGCTACTTGTTATTCTACCTGCTGTGCGGTGTGCTGGCGGCTGCGGCGCACCTGATAACCAATCATGATTCCCGCCTCCCGACAATCGGCGCAAGCGGCGCTATTGCCGGCGTGATGGGCGCCTACTTCTTTCTCTACCCCTATGCCCGCGTGGTGACGCTCATATTCATTTTCTTCTTCTTTGACATTGTGGAGATACCGGCTTTTTTCTTTCTTGCCTTCTGGTTCATTTTTCAATTCCTGAGCGGGACGATTATTGCGACGCAGGATGCCATGAGCGGCGGAGTGGCCTGGTGGGCGCATATCGGCTGATTCATGGCAGGCATACTGCTCTTGCTGGCTTTTGGTGTGCGGAAGCCGGTCAGAAGGCTGCGCAGCTACAGCTAATCAACAGTAAACACAATTGCCGCGTAGCTTACCGAGGTGTCATAATCCCCGGTGAGGTCACCGGAGGTGTAGTAGCTGAGAAGCGTTCCTTTTGCTGCGGGGGGAAGCAGCTTCAACACCATGCCGATGGGCCTGGTGCCGCAGATGGTGGCTCCGGTCTCATCCACATAGGAGAGGAAGCCCTTGAAATCCTTTGCCAGGATTTTATCAATGGCGCCGCCGTCAAGTTTTTTCAGGTTCTCGCGGGGATGGTCTTTGAACGGTTGATAGCCGAAGCGAAAGCCGTAGTGAGTAAAATCAGAGCTTGCCACGACGACAGTACTGCTATCAAGGTATGGCGCGAGGGCCTGCGCCGCGTCTGCATATTCCTTTGCTGAGAGCTCTCCCACCACCAGCGGCACCAGGGTGAATTCACCGAGCGCCACCTGGAGAAACGGCAGCTGCATTTCCAGAGAGTGCTCCTCAAGCTCTGCCGTTCGCGGCCCCTTAAAGAGAGTGTTTTTATAGAGAGCATCAGATATTCCCCGGTCAACTTTTATCCTGCCGATGGGTGTCTCATAGAAGTCTTCAGCAGAGGTTGCAATGCCCCGGAAGCCTGCGTAATGTGAGGGGCCGAGCACAATAACCCGCGTAATCTTTTTACCGCGCAGTAGTTTATAGCCGCAGGCTGCTGCCTGCCCGGAGTATTGCATGCCCGCGTGCGGCGAGATAAGGGCAAAGATGCGACCTTTCACCGCAGGGGGCTGAGCCAGAGAAAAATAGTCCTCAACCTGCTTGACTAATTTCTGCTTATCTCCCGGATACCATGTGCCTGCAATTGGTGATCTTCTCACGTTGCCCTCCCCAAAGCATGCACCATTATAGCATGCTACGATAAAAGTACATAGAAAGATGCCAGCAGTAATCCTGCCCATTGTCCGTACCACGTAATTATTTTTATTATTATAGTATATCGCATGCAGTATCTGCAACAGAGTGCCTGCTGCAGGGCTATTTACTTCTCTCCCAGCGCTGATATATGCCTGCGTTCTCACCCGCCAGATTGGTGTCAAAATAGACGATTTCTGAAGGGCTTATTCTGATGAGGTCAAATCGCAGCACTGCCCGTTCCTTGCTCAGCCGGGCTAAATGGTATTTATCAATAATAGTGCTATAGCGCGGATCACCTGACGGTATCACTTCAGCGGTCCCCCTGACCTGCACGCTCTTCCACTCCTTTTTTCCGCCTCCGGCTACGGTCCATCCTTCATAGTGCACTGCACAGATTTTTGTATTCTGTTTGATCTGATACAGCTTTTCAGTTCCCTTTTCGCATACCACGTAGAACACCTTTTCATTTTTATCCAGTACCATATCCACGGTGGTAGCGGTCGGTTCGTTATTATAAACAGTGGACAGCGCAAACCGCTCTCTTCCCGGTAAAAAAGCTTCTATCTTTTTCCAAACTGCTTCATTCTTTAATTGCGGGTAGTTATTGATATACTGTCTGGTTGAGCTTGTCACGGCATCAAATGTCACCGTGTGGCACTCTACGCAGACCATTCCGCGTGCAAACGGCGGGTGCTTCTGTGACATAACCTGGTCGGACGTAATAGGCCGCCCCTCTTGTATGGTGAAGGCCTCCCCCGCCTTGCCGGGACTGCTTTTGGAGTCTGCCGGTGCGGCTGCCTGCTCTGCACAGCACAGTGCCGGTAAAATAAAAAGCAACGAAACTATCGTGTGCGCCAGGATCGTGCGCAGCCTTTTCTTCATAGAATCTCCTTTTATCATGTCTCCACAAAAAACAAACAATAAAAAAGAGAAGCTGTCTTTCGACATGCCCGCACCATTGCCGGCAACATGCACGTCGTAAGATAACTTCTCTTCATTAGTATATCAGCTTCTGCTATGGTCGCTAATATTTCAGTTAAAAATCTGCCAGTCCGAATGCCTCCATCTCATAGGTAAAACCGGAGATGATCTTCCACGTATTGCCGCCGTCTTTTGTTACTGCAATTGTACCGGTAGCGCC
>JAPLIX010000531.1:5595-8247 GCA_026388865.1 Pseudomonadota bacterium
TTCCCTTGTTACCGACTGCCCATCCCCTATTGCCCTTTACAAGAATACCGTAAATTGGCTTATCCGTATTCGATGGTACCTTGTTCCAGTTTTTGCCGCCATCAACGGTCCTGATTATTACACCATCCATGCCGGTTATCCATCCCTGGCTTTTATCTATAAAAAATATCCTGTACAATGCGGGCAACGGGCGTTCCCATTCCTTTGCAGTAATAACAGGAGCAATATCTTTACACTCCTGAGGTGACCATGATTTTCCGCCATCTTCAGTATGCAGGATGGTGCCAAATTCACCTACCACCCAGCCTGAATTTTGGTCGACAAAATAGACGTTGTTATAGTTTTTATCTGTTGGTCCCATCTGCGGAGCCCAGGTAATCCCGCCATCCGGGGTATGAATAAGCGTCCCATACTCTCCCACAGCCCACCCCTTTTGGTTATCGAGAAAAAAGACATTGAGCAAATCCCGTTCTGTTCCGCTCCGCTGCGGTTTCCATGTCTTTCCCCCATCAGCGGTATGAAGTACCGTCCCCGCAACACCTACAGCCCATCCCTCATCCTTGCTCACAAACGAGGCATCACCTAAAAGAACCTCGACACCTGTCTCCTGTTTATTCCAGGTTGTTCCCTCATCGCCGCTGAAATACACTGTGCCGTGATTTCCAAAAATCCACAGATGTCGGTCATCAAAACAAACCACCTTGTGGAGATTTTCGCCGGTGATGAATTTCATTTTTGGCATAGCTATTTTTGAACGGTCAAATTTGCACGCAGTCAGGATGAACAGAATCATCACTGCACCCAGAACGATGAAGCAAGATCTAATCTTCAGTAGCATAGTCAGTACACTTTCTTTGATGGAATAATCCCAGCTGTCGCCTTAGTGCTTCGATTCGCAAATACGCTAACATATATGAACCATAGAAATATCTGCTAATGCTCCCTCAGCACTAAGTCCTGAGGGAATAAATTCGTTATCGAATTTATGAATCGTAGGACTTAGTAGGCTTTTTCTTTAAGCGCCGAAGTCTGATACTGCGTTAGCGGGATATCAACGCTGATTCCCTTTATTACATATTGGCTGGGACTTCCATGATGCCGGATAAAATCGACAGTATGCTCGGCAGCCATATAGGCTGCTTTTTGTCCGAGGGCGGTCGGATACTCATTATAAAACATTTCGTACGTCTTCCACAGTTCCCCCTGCCGGTTGTACATAATCTTAAAATTCATCTGCCAGGTTTCCGGATCAAGGTACCAGATCTGTTTGGAATAAATATAATCCTTATCTTTATTTACCACTTCCACTACCCAGTTATTCACCCGCTCACGTTGAACCCCGTTCCAAAAACCCTGACCGGTGGCGCGCTGCACTTTTGTTTTATCCTGGTGCCGGCCAACCAGCAAGTCCGCCCTTCCTAAAAATTTATAGCTATTCAGGTTGATCGGGGTGTACCATCCGTCCTGGTCATCATAGATCATGTCCGTGCCGTCAATAGTGTCAGTCCGCTGGCTGGTGGCATAGCGCCTGATCCTGCGAAACATTGCAGTGTAGACCCATAAATCCTCTTCGCGGTTCATGTCCAGGTAGCGTATTTCAAGCATGGTGGTATCGACAAAATCAACAGGAGCCAAGTGGCGCTGGAAAAAAGAACGGAAAATCCCCCGGGGGTTTTGAGCATCAGCTATTTTTGGTAACGGCTGCAAATCAGTACGACCTGCCCAGTAGGTATCCCAGCGCAGATGTTCGGCATGGCGCTCAAGTTTGGTTTTACAGTCCACTACTTCACCTAAATTGTCAACGAAATGGGTATCACCTCGGGTATTGCCGTCAAAATTCCATGCCATCTCTACCCCGCTCTTGGGCTGCGGAAAAGGATAGCCGGCAACGTTGCCGAAATTTATCAGACCCTCCTTGTCATCGAGTTTGCTGTTCGGCGCATACTTTTTCGTCGCCTCAATCACCCCTTTTGAATTCTCATAAGGACGGTAGGGAACAATTTCAAACCACAGCGAGTCAGCGCCCATAGCCTTGGGATTTTTCATTGCTTTGTAAACCGACTCTGAGAGAAAGTCCTTGACCTGGTCAATGGTCTCGGTGGTGACCTTTTTCCCCACCCAGGTCTTTTCCCACTCGCGCACCTTTGCCAGCTCCTGATCATTATAGCCTGGCGTTGGGAAGGTAACGTCTCCAGCCCGGCTCTGCATTGGGAAACTGAAGGCTAGAATTATTAATACGAGCAACCCGGCTGACACAGAATTTCTTTTCCCTTTCATGTTCATCCTCCTGTTAGACTGATTTTTATTTTAACCAGATTATATTACACTATAACTGCTGCTGCTAAAACTCATAGCCGACTTTTAAATAAACATTATCATGACCTTTTCCATGTGCCGTGTCAGCATCCCAGACATTATGGGCAAAAAAATACATATACCCGGTCTCATAGCGCATGTGTGCGCCCGGCGAATAGGCAAGCGCAACGACGGTATAGCCCCATTTTCTGGTATTCCATAATCCCCTGAAAACCGGGGTGATTGCATTGTTGTTCAAACCGGTACGGGCAGTAATGGTAAATCCGGTCTGCACCTTCTGCTGATAGCCAAACGTCCTTCGAACGTTCATAACATCCCCCAGACGCCACTGTCCAA
>JAPLIX010000284.1 GCA_026388865.1 Pseudomonadota bacterium
TGCAGGGTCTGCAGCGCCCGCATGTATTGGGGCGGGGCGATGAGGTAACCGATGCGCCAGCCAGTCATGGCATAGAGCTTGGAAAAGCCGTTTATGACAAAGGCGTTGTCAGTATATTCAAGGATGCTGTGCTCTTTCTCTTCACCGTACACCAGGCCGTGATAAATTTCATCAGAGATAATGCACGGGCCCAGACCGCTCAGCTCCGCGAGAATTTTCCCGGAAATCACGGTTCCCGCGGGATTTGACGGGGAGTTAACAATGAGCGCTTTGGTGTTTCCGGTAAGAGCCTGCGTGACTTTATCAACCGTATACTGAAATCCATCCTGTTCATCGACGTTAACGTACCGCGGTTGTGCCCCGACATAACAGAGGAAATTGGGATAGCAGGGATAGTGCGGGTCGGAAAGGATGACTTCATCTCCCCGGTTAAGAAGCACCGAACAGATGAGAAGCATGGCGGGCGAGGTGCCTGAGGTTATGACGACGTGGTCCGGGGTGATGACCACGCCGTATTTCTCAAAATAATGCTCGCAGATTGCCTCGCGCAGCTCCAGCAATCCCAGGCTGTGGGTGTAGCGGGGCCGGGTTTCCTGAAGCGACCTCATGCAGGCCTCTTTGATGCGCTGCGGGGTGTCAAAATCAGGCTCGCCGATCTCAAGGTGTATGATGTGTTTACCTGCTGCTTCAAGCTGCTGCGCCCGCTCCAGTATTTCCATGGCAAGGAACGGCTTTAAACATTGAATGTGGGACGGCAGGCTCACGTCGTTCTTATTTTCTTCAGGCATACGGCCTCTTGCGGTTGTTTCTCTCAGCAGAGTATGATAACTTCCAGCTTAATCGCAGTCAGGAGCAGATTAACAGGATTTATTTTCTTTTACAATTATGAAAGTACTCCTTGCATACCTATGCCGGTACCAGGACCGGCACGATTATTTTCTCTCCAGGATGCCGGTGGGCCTGGTGTCCATAGCAGCCTGCGCGGAGAAGGAGGGCCATGAGGTAACGCTTGCCAATTTCTCTTCCTCTGGTCGTCGTAAAACGCTTAGGCAGATTGCAGCCATACAGCCCGGGGTGATCGGGTTCTCGCTTTTTACCCATAACCGGATTGACACCCTGAAGCTGGTGCAGGAGATACGGAAAGCCGTGCCCGGCGCTGTCATTGTGCTAGGCGGCCCTCATGCGACATTTCTTGCTGAAGAGATTATCAGGCGCTGTCCGGCGGTTAATTATATAATTCAAGGGGAGGGTGAAGGGCCTTTTGCTAAACTGCTGAAAAATATTGCCGCGGGAAAGAAGCCCGTGGGTAAAATTATTTCTGCGGAGATAGTGGATAACCTTGATGACCTGCCGGCTCCCGGACAATTCTCCGGAAAGCTCATCGGGGTTAAACCCGCTGACCAGTTTCATTTCATCATCACGTCACGCGGCTGCCCCTGCTCCTGCGTATTCTGTTCATCCCCTGCGTTCTGGCAGCGCATGGTCCGCTACCGAAGCCCCGGCAGTATCTTCCACGAGATACAATACCTCTATAAAAAATACGGCATACAGTACTTCTCCATCCGTGATGATAATTTTACCATGAATAAAAAGCGGGTGCTTGAATTCTGCCGGCAGCTGCGGGAAAGCGGCCTGTATATCATGTGGAACTGCCAGGCGCGGGTTGACGCCATTGATGAGGAGATGCTCATCGCCATGAAGCAGGCAGGGCTTGAGCACATCCAGTACGGCGTGGAGTCAGGCTCGGCGAAAATCCTGAAGCGCTACGACAAGCATATTGCTTTAGAGGACATACAGCGGGCAGCGGCGCTTACCAGACGGGTAGGGGTCTATCTTTCAATCTATCTGATGGCGGGGATGGAGGGGGAGACGCGGGATGATATAGACAGGACAAAAGAGCTTATAACAAAGATTCTGCCCACTGACGGTATTGTCTCCCCTGTCGCCCTGTACCCCGGAACACTGCTTTATGAGCAGGCAAAAAAGAAAAAGATGTGCAGTGATGCGGTGTGGTTCAGCAAAAAGGATGCGGGCATTTTTTTGCGCACAGACGAGCAGGCGAAAAAGTGGATGGCAGATCTTCTTCTTGAGCTTGAGCGGATACAGAAAAAATCAGCGTACCGGGAAGCGGACTTTGCGCGGCACCGCGAAGTTGCGGGCGCGGGCTGCTGGATAACGGATATACTGGAAGGCGATTATTATTTTAACCGGAAGCAGCACCGGAATGCTGAAAAATGCTACCGCAGGGTCATTACAGAATATCCTCAGAATCCCTGGGGTCATCTGAGAATGGATACATTGAAATAGAATAGTTGCTAAATGCGCTGACCCTTATTTGCCACCCAGCCTTGTGGTAACTGACCGCGTCCGGCACCGGCACCCTTAGAAGTCCCAAACGTCCCCGTAGCGGAGCTCGTTATTGGCCAGCATCTCGGGTATCATGGCCTCGATCTCGGCGTCAGAATGCCCCTTCAAACTCACCAAGCGCGGGGACCAGCTCAAGGTAGCCTTGTAGAGGCCGGACGCACGGCATGTATCCACGTAGCGCATAAGGCTTGTTTCACTGGTATCACCGTCCCGCACTGCAACGGCGGCGGCCTCACCGGCGTGACGGCCAGAGACAATCCCGTGGGTAATGCTGGTGAAACCGGCGGCGTCACCCACCAGTATCAGGCTGGACTTAACGGGCCTCTCCAGTTTGACACTGGCCGCGGAACCCACCATGTTGCCGAAGATCTGAACCGGACGCGCGTCCTTGAATTTACGCCCGGCGAAGGAGTTGCCGCTCAAGAGCTGATGGTACCCCTTCATACTCCCGAAGCCCATGAGCCCCGAATGCTGATTTTTGGTCCAGAGGACGCTGATGCCCATCTCGAAAGCCGCGCCCAAATAGGTCTCGATCACGCCGGGATCGAGGTCGCGAATGCCCACCAGATCCACCAGGAAGCCGCCGAAAGAGGTCTCGCCGGGCTGGGTGAGCGCTTCCTGCTTGGGGATTCCGGAAAGTCTGCCCTTCGTGCCTGAAGCGGCGATCACCACCTGGCCGTGCACCACCGGCATATCGCCTGAGGCCGTGGTCACGCCCCGGAAGCGGTCCTCTCTTTATAGAGGCCGGTGACCAGTGTGCTCAAAACGATCTCGGCTCCGGCCAGTGCTGCCTGCCGCGCGAGCTCCCGGTCAAACTCGTCACGTTGCACCTGGTAGACGCTGCCGGGCGGCAGCGGTGTCTCCTTGATTACCCTGCCGGAGGGCGCGAAATAGCGGCGGCTCCGGTATTCGCAGACGATGACACGCGGGTCCAGGTCCTCGAGGATTTCCCGCGTGAAGCTGGAGCTATGGAGCCTGCCGGGGCAGTGTCGCGGGGCCCCGATGACCGGGTGCTCCTCGATCATTATAACACTGGCACCTTGCCGACTCGCCGCTTTGGCCGCGGCACAGCCCGCTGGCCCGGCACCGACCACGATAACGTCATATTCTTTCATTGCTACACCCCTTCTGGTTATACAACTCCTGGTCCCAATTGATAATTATTGATATTGATTTGGACTGCACCCCATGAACGGGACACGTAACCCGGTAGTTTTAGAGAGACCTGTCCCAGCAATTGTTTTCTATCTCTGCCGGTACTATAGCTTCAAACTCCTCCGGGGCAAAAGTGTAAAAGGGACAGTCCTGTTTACTATATTAGAACCGTCCCTTTTGTTTTCCTGAGATTAAGGCACCCTCTCCCAGCTCTGGTCTGGGATAATATCATCTCGGAATGATCAAGGAGATAGTGTTTTTCGGCGTTTTCATTGGAGGTGGAACGAGGATGCTGCTTTTGCCGAGGCTGCGACTTCGCTCGAAAGCAGATTCCTCACATTCGTTCGGGATGACGCAGAGTGCGGCGGACGAAAACGACAGAGTAGAAGTGTCCGGCACGTCCGCGTGCCGGACACATGGGTTCTCTTTTCGCGTCTGAGCGGAGCAGCAATCAGCTGGCAGCGTCCGGGTCGGGTGCCGTGCCTGCCTCGGGTACGATCGTTTCCCACTTGATATCGCCCTGGAAGCGTCCGGACTCTGAAGGCCCTTCGAAGTACTCTTCGATTGGAAGCGGGCCCATCTGGTCGCCCGAGATCACGTAGGCA
>JAPLIX010000550.1 GCA_026388865.1 Pseudomonadota bacterium
ATTCTTATAATCCTGGAGTCACTGGTGGAGAAGCGGCTCACGTTCTTGCTATAAGCGAAATGCCGAGCCACACGCATATTCAAAATGCCCATACTCACACTCAAAATGCGCACAATCACGGGATTAGTTCAGGCTCAGGAACACAAGGTTCAGGTTGGGTGGCGAATACAAATAATGGAACACCAGGAATTGTTACTGACAATGCTACTGCTGTAAACCAAAACACCACTGCAACCAACCAAAATACTGGAGGTGGGGCGGCGCATAATAACCTTCCTCCTTACTACGCCCTAGCTTTCATAATGAAGCTGTAAGTTTGGAGCAGCGTACAGAGTTTATTATCGCCAAAGCGGGAATCTAAAATATTTTAAATCAAACATCACAAATAGTTCTATTCGTGGTCTTAACACTATCTTTATTGTCTGCTGTTCCTTATTCCTACAGCGGTGTGCCGCAACTTATCAACTATCAGGGAAAACTAACTAATGCAGGTGGCTCACCTCTCAATGGTACTTTTGTCATGAGCTTCACAGTCTATGATGCTGAGAGTGGTGGTACTTCTTTATGGACAGAGACGCAATCTTCGGTTGCCGTCAATAATGGTGTGTTTAATGTGATTCTCGGCAGCGGCCCGGATGGTAAACCTAATACGACAGATGATGTGCCAATATCTGCTTCTGTCTTCTATGGTGATCAGAGATGGCTTGGGGTAAAAATAGGCAGTGATTCAGAGATGACGCCAAGAACCAGGTTTACAAGCGTGGGGTATGCGATAACGGCAGATAATCTGGGAGGCGGTAAGGTTGTTGTAGATACTGATGGTAAAGTCGGGATTGGCACACAAAATCCCTCATATAATCTTCAAATAATAGGAGAGGCACCAACCAGTAGTGGAACAATAACTATGTCCGCAAATAAAGATGCGAACTATTTTACAACATCAGCTCCTATAACTCTTAGAACTGGTGATGTGGTTTTGCCTAATATAACCCAGCAAGCAAGACTCGTGGCTATTGGTAGTGGCAGTATTACGGGCACTACCTTTAATATTTATCCATATGCTGGTAACATTACTGCAGAAACTTTTCAGATTTATCATACCTCATATATAGACATATCATCCCCCGATGGTCCTGGTGTTCTCAAAATGGGTACTAATACTAGCAGATTAAATGCCGGTACACCCAATGCAGGTCATTCCGAGATAGGAAGTAGTTGGGATGACAATTTTTATATTAAAACATTTGATGATAATCCTAACGCTAACTTTTCTCTTGGTATCGGTGATGGTGCAGGTGGGTGGACACATACGCCTATCACGTGGAATAACATGTTGATACTAAATGGCTCAGGCAAAACATGGTGTCCAAGTTGTGGTGTTAGCGTCGGCCCTAATGCACGAGCAGATATGGTTATAACTGGAGATGGGAATGTTGGCATCGGAACAACAAACCCGCAATACAAATTGGATATTGAGGGATACATGCAGGCAAAAGGGTATTATACTGGCGATATATTTTTTCAAAAAGATGGCAAGAAGCTTTGGCGTATGTTTGAGAAGGAGGACGGTCTTTATCTTGAAAGCATGACAAACGGCAAAATATCCAGAGTTTTTTTAGAGCAGGACATAGTTGCTCTGAAGGAGCAGATTAAAAGTGAACTAAAGAAAGAATTACTGACTGAAAATATAAACGCAGATTTTTAATAGATGCAGAGATTATTGTATCTTTTAAGGAGTATACTATGAAAGCCAAATTGCTTAATATATCATTATTGGTTTTACTGATTTTTATAGTTACAAAAAGCTATGCTGGTATGGGCAGCGAAAACTACGGCATGGAGGATTCTGTCTTCTCCAATGGCGGCGGGCCAATGGCCTCGGAGAGCTTTGGTGTTGATTCCACCCTCGGCCAGCCTTCCCCATTGATGGAAGAAGAACAGCCTACTTCAACAAATTATGCTCACTATCCTGGTTTTTGGTTCACCTCGAATACTCCATTAGTAGTGACTCATAATTGCCAGAGCATAGAGTTTTCAAGAAATTGCTTTCTAACTGAATTTGGGGATCGTTATGGGGAATTCATTTTAATATCCCTACTACTGGGCCTGAGGTTTGGCAAAGCCATGACCCTTGGGGTACCGGACCTAATCCCAGAACCCTTGATATGCAACTGAATGCATATGGAATTAATAAAGTATACACATTAATAAATACTGGCGGAGGACAGCCCGGGGGCCCATACGCGTGGCTTGAATTCTGGGGTAGTCAAGGTGCATATTTTAGAAAAGATCTTTTTGGAAATGTAGATATGCGTGACTGGAATCTTGATGGTTGGACTAATTATATTAATAACACAACAACCGTCAATGTGTTTCTGGTAAATCCTGGCATATACAATGGTGAAACCCGTTTAGATATGCAGCAGATTGATCTGCCGGAAGAATTCTTAACACAAAGTCTTACTGAAATTCGCCTTACAGATATAGGTGGTAGTAATTTTCAACGTGCATTTATAGTTGGGGCCACTGTATGTAATGCGGAAATAACTTTGGTGAAATTGGCATCTTTTACTGCGGCTCCTAAATCCGGCAAGGTACTCATCCAATGGGCAACTGAGTCCGAGATTGATAATGCCGGTTTCAACCTATACCGTGCAGAGACGGAAAATGGGGAGTACAAAAAAATCAATACTGCCCTTATTCCAGCCAAGGGCTCTTCCACTCAGGGCGCGTCGTATGAGTTTGTTGACAGCAATGTGAAAAACAGAAAGACTTATTTTTACAAGCTGGAAGATATTGACACCAGCGGCGTCAGCACTTTACATGGACCTGTAAAAGCTACACCACGTCTTATATTCAGGCTTCGGGATTAGGGGCGCTATGAATTCGGAATGCAGATTGCGGAATGCGGATTGCAAGAAAAGTGAAGAATTGTGATACAGTGAATAGTGATAAGAGAAGGGAGGAAAATAATATGAGAAAAGAATATGAAGCGCCAAAGGTTATAACCTATTCAGAGGATGAAATTATCGACATGCTCGGCCCGGCACAGACGTGCTCACCCAGTCCGTGCCCGACGTATAATTAAGGGGAAGGGAAAAATAAAAACGGTGAGTCGTCCACCCTCCGTAGCAGGTACTGCGGAGGACGGGGTGAATCGGTCAATAGGTGAATGGGTGACGGCTCACCGCAGGCGAGTGCTGAGCGATGAGTAATGAGTAGGGAGATAAGGCACAAAGGCAACCCGCCTTCGCGCAAGGCTACGGCGGGCAAGCAGGCACAGAGGCACAAAGTAAAAGATAGGGATTCGGGGCTGAAGGCTGATAGCTCATCACTTAATACGGGCAGGAGTCAGAAATGGCTTCTGCCTTTGTTTTCATAACAGCCTGGCAAATTTCTTGACAAGCAGGCTCAGCTAATGAATAATTTAAACAATAGAACTATAGCATCACGATAGAAGGCTATTGAGATGAATTAAAACCGATACACGCGACTAAATAAGTATTGCAGACCGTTGTTTCAGGATGGTTAATTGATTTTAGCAATTTAAATATAGACATAAGAAACCAGGATGAATATTTTGCCAAATATAAAATATGAAAAAAGGAATTTTAGATAAAATCCTCTCCGGGTTAGCTGACAAAAATGTCCGGTTTGAAGACTTGCGAAAACTTCTTCATTCCTTTGGTTTTGCCGAAAGAATCAAGGGTGACCATTATATTTTTACAAAATATGATGTTGTGGAAATTATAAATTTGCAGCCACTCCATGACGGCAAAGCAAAAGCATATCAGGTGAAGCAGGTTAGAAATATTATTATTAAATACTCATTGCACAGGGGAGTGTAAAATGTATCGATATGAGATAATTGTTTATTGGAGTGATCAGGACAAAGCCTTTGTAGCAGAAGTTCCTGAGTTGCCCGGCTGTATGGCAGATGGAAAAACTTACGAAGACGTGATGCAGAATGTTCAGATTATTATTGACGAATGGATTGATACGGCAAAACAATCAGGAAGAGAAATACCTGAGCCCAAAGGAAAGCTTATGTATGCATAAATCCGGGAATCGGGATACGGGATTTCGGGAATTAGTGCAAGGTAAAAAGGTAACGGTTCGACTGCGCTCACCGCAAGAGAGTCCTGAGCGATGAGTGCTGAGTTACGAGTTGTGAAATGAAAAAGCTGTAGGCTGATAGCTTATCGCTTAATACGGGCAGGAGTCAGCAATGGCTTCTGCCTTTTTTGAGCATGTTTGGCAGTAGGCTACCTCTAAAAATGTCATTCCCGTGAAAACGGGAATCTATAACCAATTGAAATTACTGGACTCCCGCTTTCGCGGGAGTGACAGATTGGGAATTATAAGAGGTTCTCAGTAGTTTTACCAACCGATTAGGGCTTTGAAATATCCAAGTCTTTACAGATTTTACGGCACAGGTTATCATAGATATCGTTATGCCTTGGCACAGTTGAAACCTTCTTTTTAATGCGATGCACATACACGGTATGGTTTGCCCCTTCCCGTAAAAATTCGCACCCGTGCTGCTCAAGGTGCTTGATGAAGTCTCTGCGTTTCATATCATGAGGGAACCGATCTGCTCCTTGATAGCATCCTTCCCGGTGTTATCTTCTTCCGTGAGTTGCTTATTGGCCTCAAGAACCAACTCGATTGCCTCCCGTAGATTTGACCTCGTTTCTTCCAATGTATGGCCCTGGGTATTTGCTCCCGGAAGTTCTTCTACATAACCTACATATCCGGAAGCCACTTTCTCATAAACAGCAGTTAATTTCATTTCCATGGCAATTACCTCATTATAGCATTGTTGCATCAAGAAGCATGTTAGTGTCAACCAGTGTTATCATTTTCCCTGTATTGCCTCTATGTATGCATCAGTTTTACAGCTCTTTTTGAGGATACCATATATTTCTTTAATCACAAACAAGATATGTAGAAATTACAAAAAACATGAGGGTTTAAGGCCATCAGAAAAATGCAACACACCATAGCTATATGGATACCATGTACCCTTACTTTTTTCTTGAGCCTAACTATCGGATATGGTATCACTAATTATCAGTGAGCACACTCACGAAAAGGAAGGATATTCATAGGGCGTATGGTCTGGCCTGAGGTTGGAATCTATGTAGGCGAAGGAGCATCACATTCATGGACCTGGTTTGCTGACATCTTTGACCGGAAGGGTATCTGCAGCGTCAGATTCTTTGATGAAGCTGCAATAGCAGATGGGGCCCTGGACGCTATAGACGTGCTTTTTATTTCCGGTGGTGATACGTTTGCCATTGCTGAGGGACTGGGCAGCACGGGAGCTGCAAAGCTTGAGGCATTCATTACTGCAGGCGGGGTTTATATCGGCTCATGCGCGGGTGCGTATCTGCCGCTCAAGTCATCTCTCTTTCCGCTCAATCAGTTTAACTTTGTTTTCTCGCGGATAACCAATCTGACAAAAAACCTTCCTGCGCCAAAACAGATGGCGGAAAAATTCTGCACCGAGTATGGCTGCCGGTATGTGTTTCACCCGGTGCGTGAAGAAGTGAGGGTGAAAATAGCTGGCGGCTTTTCCTGCGTCGGGCAGGAGCTGAGCGTGCCGCTCTATGGCGGGCCGGCCATGACGGCATCAGATGATATTGAAGTACTGGCATACTATACCGGATTCACGGATAAGACAGCGTTTCTGGTGGACCGGGAAGTAGCTGAACAAACCCTGATCGGTAACGTCGCCATTGCCCGGAAACGCCTGGGGCAGGGGGTCTTGTATTTATTAGGACCGCATTTTGAGCACCCCCATTACCCGGAAGCAAACAGCATAATTTTTGAAGCCATGCTCGATGGTTATGCCGGACCGCGGCTGCAGCATGACAGTGCTGAATCTGCCTGCGAAGAACCGGGGATTGTGAACAGGAATTTGATGCGCGCGTTCAAGGGTGAAATAAGCAACGGCCGCATTGTCGCCCTGGCTCTGGAGCGAAAGTCGCTCCAGTGGCTTATTGGCAAAAAGGTTTATGATCCTGAAAAAATACGGGTATTTTTGGAAGCGGTGTGGTCACGGATTTCCGTGATTGACCGGGTGGAATGTATGGCTGAGGAAGAAGGGTATTACCTGCTGCACACCGCTCAAAGCGTGACCACCATGCTGAAGACATTGAAAAATGAATCCGACGCCGGACCTGCGGTGACGGTTGCTGCAGAAGAATTGTTTGCTGAGCTTAAAGCATTAGCAGCGGCATTTTTAACGCTCTATTTCAGATTCAAAGAGTTGCGGGACCCAGGAGGAACAGAGTTCAGAAGCATAAAAACTCCCAAACTCCACACTCCTCAACTTCACAACTCATTACCAGAGGAGGCTACATGAAACACTATCTCTATTTTGAAGCAACAGCGCTACTCTACATTTTAACGTTCGTCACCCTTATATTTTTCTTTGCCGGGGTATTTGTGACCGTGGCCCTGTGGCGCCGCGGCAAGGCCAAGAGCCTGTATCACAACGTCAGTACGCCGGCCATCATCAAGGCTTTTATTGTCAATGTGATACTGCAATTGCAGATCATTAAATTCAGCTTCATCCGCTGGTTTATGCACTTCTGCATATTTATCGGGTTTATGGGCCTGCTGGCCCTGACAGCCTGGGAAGCTTTTCTTGCCGACATCATGCCGGCGGATACCGCTCTGGTGAAAGTCTTTTTCAACAACGGCGGCAGACTGATACTTGATGTGTGGGGCGAGGTATTCGGCACGATGCTCCTCGCGGGGCTCATTATTGCGCTCCTGCGGCGCTATGTATTCAAGGTCGAGCAGCTTGATACCCTCCTGAAAGACACTGTTTCCCTGGTACTTCTGCTCATAATCAGCGTAAGCGGGTTTATCGCCGAGGCATTCCGGCTCATGGCGATACCGGGATCACCTGACCTCATCTACTCGTTTGTCGGACTTCTGTTTGCGAAAGTTTTTGCGGCAGCCGGTATCCCGGCTCTTAATTATAAATTGTTTGTCTGGCTGCACGGTCTGGCTGCCATGCTGTTTATCGCGCTTATTCCGTTCAGCAAGATGTGGCACGCGTTTGCAAGCCCCATTGAAATTATTCTTGATGCGTCCGAGAAGCAGGGTAAGCATGAAGAAGAACTTGCTGCAGCCCACTATTCCGTGT
>JAPLIX010000316.1:0-1923 GCA_026388865.1 Pseudomonadota bacterium
AAAACCCCCCTGCGCTCGTGCTCCACTTCGCTATCCTATCCTTTCACTGCGGTCATGCCGTTTGCCTGTTTTCTATGCCTTAATTTTGGGGGAAGTCCTGAAATTGTTTTATAGTAACAGAAATTTAGCTGACAGGGAAGATAATAGGAAAAATAGAATATAGCATATCCTCTCCGGGATGGCTAAGGCTAAGAGAGAAAAATATCCTTGCAATGCTAAAAACCCTATGATAATTTTTTTATTTTAATGTTTTACACATTTTATGCGTATTTATTCCGCAGCCGTTCACATAAAAACTACCAGCAATCTCGATATCATTAATATCAGCCCCCAGATAGAAGATCTTGTTGCCCGCCATGCGGTTCTCACGGGATTCCTGCTTCTTTTTATTGCCGGGTCAACAGCGGCATTAACAACGATCGAATATGAACCGGGTGCGGTACATGACCTCAAGCAGGCTATCGAACGGATTGCACCGCAGGGTCTGCCCTATGAACATGACCGGCGCTGGGGGGATGGCAATGGGTATGCCCATGTCAGGGCAGCGCTGCTGGGCCCATCGCTCACCATACCGTTAAAGGAAGGACGGCTGCAGCTGGGCACCTGGCAGCAAATCGTGCTGTGCGATTTTGATAACCGGCCGCGTCTGCGTGAGGTTATCGTGCAGCTGCAGGGGTAGGCATAGCCGGTAACGCGTGCGTTCAGTCATGGTGAATAAATTCAAGGCAAAAACTGATAAGCGTTATGGTAGCGACACCTTAACCTTTGATGATTCGGGGCTGGTCAGGCTGCTCTGCGGGGAGCATGATAACTATCTGAAGCTCATAGACAGGGAGTTTGCTGTTTCCGTATCAGTCAGGGGGCATGAGGTAACCATCGGGGGAGATAAGGGAGCGGTCTCCGCGGCAAAGCGCCTGCTGCAGAATCTTTACTTTATCCTTGAGTCCGATCACGCGCTGATCTTTGATGATGTCCAGCGCGCCATAACCATGATTAAGGACAATGCCGCGGCAAATCCCCGGGAGGTGCTGCTGGACACGATTCTTGTTTCCTCTAAGCGGCGCTCCATCCATCCGAAAAGTTTTGCCCAGAAGCTTTATACGGACGCCATACGAAACTATGATATGGTGATCGGTATCGGTCCTGCCGGGACGGGCAAGACCTATCTGGCCATGGCCATGGCGCTTGCCTCGTTCATGAGGAAAGAGGTCGACCGGATCATATTAACGCGGCCTGCTGTTGAAGCTGGTGAAAAGCTGGGGTTTCTTCCCGGGGATTTGCATGAAAAGGTGAACCCGTACCTGCGTCCCCTCTATGATGCGCTCCATGATATGATGGAGATGGACAAGGTGGTGGATTTTCTCCGCCAGGGGATCATTGAAGTTGCGCCGCTTGCGTTCATGCGCGGCAGAACCCTCAATGATTCATTTGTTATCCTGGATGAGGCGCAGAATACCACCTCCGAGCAGATGAAAATGTTTCTCACGCGCCTCGGATTTAACTCAAAAGCGGTCATCACCGGCGATGTTACCCAGACCGATCTGCCTGCGGGCAAGACTTCGGGACTTATTGAAGCACAGCGGGTACTGGCAGGCGTGCCGGGCATTCGCTTTATCTATTTTACCGAAAAGGATGTGGTGCGCCATCCGCTGGTTCAGGAGATTGTCAAAGCCTACGAAGCGTATTCCTGATGGATGTATGCAATAAAATAGTATGCTGAAACTATTTACTTTCCGGCCTGACAAAAAAACAAAAATGAAAGATACCATGGAAAAAAGCACCGTGCTCAGGTACTTAAAAACCCCGTCCCTGCACCGGGTCATTATCGGGTTTCTGCTGAGCGCCGTGATTGCCCTGCTCATCCCGCCTCAGCTTGCCCTCCACACCGATACCTACCAGCTGGGTGATATCTCGCGCGATAAT
>JAPLIX010000316.1:1929-13576 GCA_026388865.1 Pseudomonadota bacterium
CGCGATAATATCAGGGCTCCCCAGGATTTTTCAGCAGAGGATGTGCTGTCCACGGACAAGATAAAACAGGAAAAACAGGCTGCGGTCCTCTCGGTGTATGATTTTAACTCAAAGGCCGACGAGGATATCGACAAGAGAGTCACCACGGCATTTTCTGTGATGCGGGAAGCGGTGAAGCGCTTTAAGAAACATGAGCTGCTGCTCGATAAATGGAGACATGATTTTGAGAAAATTCTGCGCCTAAAGATAACTGACAGCGATTTTGATCTACTGCTGCGGCAGCGGTTCAGCAATAATCTTGAAGAGCACCTGCTGGACCTGGCACTGCCCTTTGGCCAGCGGGAGGTGGTTCTGTCAAAAGAACAGCTGCTGCGAGAATGGGGCCGCAGAGTCACCCTGAAAGACATCCACACCAGAGAAGAGGTGGTACTGGAGGATTACTCCCGCCTGCTTGATCTTAAGGATGTCCAGCTGCTCATGCGGAGGGAAGCGCGTAAAACACTGGAAAAGTTCCGGGAAGAGGAACGCAGCGTCATCCTGGCGCTGGCTATAAAGCTGGTCGAGCCTAACTTTACCTTCAACAAAATTGAGACCGAGGCCCGGAAAGCTGCTGCGGTGCAGTCAGTCAGCCCGGTCTATGTCAAGGTGAAAAAGGGGGAGATAATTATCCGGGAAGGGGAGCGGATCAGCGAGACAGCGCTGGCAAAGCTTGCGGGCCTGATGCAGGTCAACGGGTATCAGAGTGTCGCCTGGACGCTGGCCGGATATTTTTTACTCACCTTTTCCTCCCTGTTTTTTATTTATCATTTCACCATCAACAGCCTGCGCGGCCGCGCAATTTCCAACCGCGATTTTATTTTTCTGAGCACCACCCTGCTGCTTTTTATCCTGCTGCTCAAGCTCTCCATCATTACCGCCAGGGCATTCGATAACGGCTCATCCTTCATCCCGCTGAATTCATATTTTTATGCCATTCCCTTTGCCCTGGTGTCCATTGTGATCAGCGTGGTGCTGAATGCGCAGCTGGCAGCAATAGGGGCAATAGTCATCTCCATTCTTTCCGGCATTCTCATAGACAACCAGAGCACATTTTTTATCTATCCCTTCATCAGCTGCCTGCTGGCGGCCCAGGAAGTCACCCAGTGCCGGGAGCGGAAGACCCTTATTAAGGCAGGACTCAAGGTCGGGCTCTTCAACGGCATCATTATCGTTGCCATTGCCATCCTCAGGGGCAATGTGCTTTCCCTTGAGACCGTTTTAAACATTGTGCTGGGTATGATGGGAGGGGTGCTGGCAGGAATTCTTGCTACCGGCATTATTCCCATCATTGAGATTGTTTTCAACTATACGACCAATATTAAGCTGCTGGAGCTGGGCGACCTCAATCAGCCGGCGCTGCGGGACCTCATCATTTCCGCGCCGGGCACCTATCACCACAGCATTATTGTGGGGAGCCTGGTGGAGGCTGCCGCTGAAGTTATCCAGGCAAATCCACTGATGGCCAGGGTGAGCGCCTATTATCATGATATCGGCAAGATGAACAAGCCCCTCTATTTTGTGGAGAATCAAAAGGGCGGCGAAAACAGGCATGACAAGCTTCTGCCCAGCATGAGCAGCCTCATCCTCATTTCCCATGTCAAGGACGGCGTTGAGATTGCAAAAAAGAACCGCCTCGGGAAAAGCATCCAGGATATTATCTGTCAGCACCACGGCACCAGCGTCAACTACTTCTACCAGAAAGCAAAAGACCTGAATGCCGCTGCTAACCAGCCGGTCAGCGACAAGGACTTCCGCTATCCCGGCCCAAAACCGCAGACCAAGGAGGCGGGGCTGGTGATGCTTGCCGATGCTGTGGAAGCAGCATCAAAAACCCTTTCTGACCCGACTCCGGCCCGCATACAGGGGATGGTTAATCGCATCATCACCAGTATCTTTACTGACGGGCAGCTTGATGAATGTGAACTGACCCTGAAGGATATCCACCTCATCGCCCAGAGTTTTATCAGGATTTTAAACGGCATTTTTCATGCACGTGTTGAATACCCGGAGAAACAGGAAAAGGAAGCAAATGGCAGCGCAAAAAACCAGGGTTCTGATCAAAAACCGGCAAAGCCGGACCGCGATCGACCTGCGCCGGATAAGGAAAATGGCGACCGCGATCCTGGACGCTTTGCAGTTATCACATCCCGAGATAAGTATTCTGCTATTGGATGACCGGCAGATTGAAGAGCTGAACCGCACCTATCTCTGCCGCACCTATCCGACTGATGTTTTGTCCTTCCCCATGACCGGCGGGCCGTTTCCGTCCGTCCAGTCACACCTTCTGGGCGATGTAGTGATTTCGGTTGAAACTGCGGCCCGGCAGGCTGCAAGCAGGCCGGCGGGGCTTTACGAGGAGCTGGCATTCCTGCTCAGCCACGGTATCCTGCATCTCATCGGTTTTGATCACGAGCAGGGAGGCAGTGAGCAGCGCCGGATGAGGCGGATGGAGCAGAAGTTGCTCAAAACGCTGCAGGCGGAAGGGCTGCTCTCCGCTTAGTGCTTCGAGTCGCAAATACGGTGACACATATATAACATCGCATGCACTGAGTTATTTTGCTCTTGTCCTTGAACACTGCTCGTGATAAAAAGTACAACCCTGTTTTGAGCCACAGAGTTCCTTGAGAATGAACGAGTATAGGAGTTACGGGGTTGTGGAGTTGCAAGACTCCTGAACACTCAACTCCTAAACCTTGCAACTCTGATAATGATGCTCTCCGGGGTTAATTTTCTTAAGAAAGGTGGAGTTGATATGAAACTTGATGAACAGGTAATTACCCGGGCGATTATTGAACGGTTCAGCAAAAAATTACTCGATAATCTGAGCTTGGATGTAGCCGTGGTCGGCGGCGGCCCCGCAGGTTTAGTTGCAGCCTATTATCTTGCCAGGGGAGGCTGCAAGGTTGCCCTCTTTGAGAGAAAGCTGAGCATCGGCGGCGGCATGTGGGGCGGCGGCATGATGTTTAATGAAATCGTGGTGCAGGAAGAAGGAAAAAGAATCCTTGATGTGTTTAAAATCGGCTGCAGGAAGTTTAAGACGGGCTACTACACCGCTGATTCGGTAGAAACGGTAAGCACCCTCTGCTCCTGTGCCGCAAAGGCCGGGGTCACGATTTTCAATCTCATGAGCGTTGAAGATGTTATGGTGCGGGACAACCGGGTCACCGGCGTGGTCATCAACTGGACGGCGGTGGAGATGTCCAGCCTGCATGTTGACCCGCTCTGTGTGAAGGCAAAGTTTGTGATTGATGCAACCGGGCACCCGATCGAAGTCATCAAGGTCATCGAGCGCAAAGTTGATGCAGAGCTTCTTACGCCTTCAGGAAAAGTTGAGGGAGAAAAGTCCATGTGGGCAGATGTGGCAGAGCGGACCACGCTTGAAAATACCCGCGAGGCATTTCCCGGTGTGTATGTGGCCGGCATGTCAGCCAACGCCACCTTCGGCAACTTCCGCATGGGGCCTATTTTTGGCGGTATGCTCCTTTCCGGAGAAAAGGCAGCCAAGCTCATCATGCAACGGCTCAAGAAAAAAGGAAAATAATAACGGAAAAAAGAGATAAAAAAGACAGGCTGTTTGTAGTGTTAAAAATCAGCCTTTCTTTTTATTTATGCAGATTTATTTCTATGCTTTAGTTATTATACTGCCTGCGTGTAGGCTGCAGGGTCAAGAGGTGAGCCCGGGGTGAAAACTCTTGTTCCCAGCTCGCGGTCAACCATAAAGAGTCCCTCTTTACTGTTGCCAATCATCTCAAGCTCTTTAACTGCCTTATCAGTGTTTTTTTCTTCCTCAATCTGCTCGTTGGCAAACCAGTGGAGGAGAGGCTCGGCATTGTAGTCGTTTTCTTCGCGGGATATTTTGATGAGCTCATTTATTTTCCCGGTTATGAACTGCTCATGCTCATAGGCATCCTTCCATGCCTCAAGCGGTGACTTCCACGAAGTTTTAAGCTGTTTCAGGTCCAGGAGCTTGACGCTGCCGCCGCGGTCAATGATATGGTCGAAAAACTTCATGGCATGAATCATTTCCTCATGGGCTTGGCAGCGCATCCAGTGCGCCATGCCGTCCAGGTTCTGCTCATGGAAATAGGCTACCATGGAAAGATATATATAGTATGATTCAAGCTCATGCTTGATCTGCAGGTTCATTGCCTCGCGCATTCTTTTGGCGATCATGTTCAGCCCTCCTTGATAAGTTGAAGTTTAGTATTGTATAATTAAATTATATAGCATTTATTTCTTCTGCTGGCGAACTTCTTCTTTAATTCGCTGCAGGTGTCCGCGGCCAAGGGCCTTCACCTCACAGCCAAGCTCAAAATACCGGCGAATCTGCGCGTCGCTGAGGATGCCGAAGCAGTCAATGACTGCCAGGGGAGCCCCTGCCCACGCTATCACCTCATCAGGGTTAAGCTTCAGGTACGGCGCGTGCCGCACGGCAAGCACCAACGCCTCCATGCCCTTCATGGCAGCCGGCAGATCCTTCTGCACCCGGAGGTTCACCAGCTCCTGCTGATTGCGGAAAAACCTGCCCCAGGACTGTCCCGGCGCCGGGTAGGTATCCTGGGTTTCCAGCTCATACCAGTGGTCCACGTAGGGGTCGTGAACATTGAGCTCCGCGCCCATCTCGGTCAACTTGCGCACCACCAGCTCCGAGCCGCTGTAGCGCGTATCGCCCACATCTTCCCGGTAGCTTGCGCCGCACAGCAGCACGCGGGCTCCGGCGATGTATTTCCCCATGTTGCGCAGGGCATCGCGCGTCAGCTCCGCCACATGCAGGGCCCGCGTGTCGTTGACATCAATCGCGGTGGTGGTAATTTTAAAAATGTCGTCCTCAAACCCGAGGATATGCTTATAGGCCCAGTAGCCAAGCCCCCCGTCCTTGGGCAGGCAATAGCCGCCGATGCCGGGGCCGGGGAAGATGATATTACTGTGGGTGGGGCGCACCTTGATGGCTTTAATTACCTTGGTCAGGTCAACGCCGTTGCGCTCGGCGAACAGGCTCCATTCATTAAGGAACGCAAGGATTGTGGCGCGGTAGGAATTTTCCACAATCTTGGTGGTCTCTGATTCTATGGGGCGGTCCATGACGGTCAGAGGAAAATCTTTAGTATGCAGAACCTCCTCAAGAAATTTTACCACCCGTTTGCGGGCTGTCTCATTGCACCCGGAGCAGACTCTCCAGAAATCACGGATGGAGCGCACGTATTCTTTCCCCGGCATCACGCGCTCAAAGCTGTGGGCAAGCAGCGGCTCTGACTGAATGCCGCGGCTGCGGAAGGCTTTCTGCATGATGGGATAGGCAACAAATTCCGTGGTGCCCGGGGCGACCGTGGTCTCAATGAGAACCAGGCACTCCACAGACACCAGCTCGCCGATGGTCTTCATGGTGGCTTCCAGCGCGCCCATCTCTGCCTCGCCGGTGCGCAGGTTGCCGAGATCGCACTTGGTGTAGTCGCACTGCACATCCACCACCACGCAGTCAGCCAGCTTCAGGCAGTCGCTGTTGTAGGTCGCGATAAGGGTCTTCTTCTCTTGCACGCAGCGCGCTATCATCGGGTCCACTTCAGGGTCTTCAGCTTTAACCGGTGATTCCCCGCGGTTCAGCAGCGGTATCTTCCAGTAACTGCGGGTGCTCGGCCTCTGGCAGCCGATGACAAACTTGGAGGGCTTGCCGGTCTTTTTATCCACAGTATCGGCAATAATTGCGGCCATCACCGCGCCGACAAAACCCACGCCCATCACCACGATAATCTCTTTTCCTTCGCTGCGGGCCTCCTTCACCAGGCTTTCAATGCGTGCGTACTCTGCTGCATACTCTTCTTTTTGCGGAAGGGGGAACTTTTCACCGCTGGGACTGTCTGAATACTGTGCCATACCTGTTCTCCTGTTAAATTTTAATAATATTTGCTGTCTGCTGACAGATTTCAGGCTTCACTGGTTATAGACAAGGGGTTGTTAGGTGTCAATGATAAATAAGAAATATTTGACAGTATATAAAGGCAAAACTATACTTGGGGTAGCATTTATATGTACACGTCAGTATCGGGAGAACATGCATGCAACTTTATCACGATGTCATTATTGTCGGCGCCGGGCTTGCAGGGCTGCGGGCGGCAGTGGAACTTGCCGGCTCTGCCGATATCGCCGTGGTAAGTAAGGTCTTTTCCACCCGCTCCCATTCAGGCGCTGCCCAGGGCGGCATTGCCGCAGCGCTGGGCAACGAGGGGGAGGACAGCTGGGAGTGGCACATGTATGACACGGTGAAGGGCAGTGATTTCATCGGCGACCAGGACGCAATCGAAATCATGACCCGAGATGCGCCGCGGGCAGTTATTGAACTGGAGCACATGGGGGTACCGTTCAGCCGCACTAATGATGGCAGAATTGCCCAGCGGGCATTCGGCGGCCACACCCGCGAGTTCGGCAAGGCGCCGGTGAAGCGGGCCTGCTATGCATCGGACCGGCCGCGCTGCTCCGGGCCTTCCGCTACCTGTTTGATTCACGGGATGAGGATGCCCGTGAGCGCATGCGCATGCTTGATACTAATGATGCTATCTGGGGATGCAAGAGCCATGGCAAGTGTACTGAAGTATGCCCGAAGGAAATTGATGTGCGGAAGTGGCTGGCTGTTACGAAAAAGAAGATATACGATGCAAAACAGAAACAATAGCAGGCTGTTGAAAAACACCCATCTGCTTCGTTGCGCTCATCCTTCGTCATTGCGACGAACTGTAAAGTACGCCTCATTCCTCTTGATTTCGCGCGCCTTGCATCTGGATGTTTTTGACCAGCCTGGGAGAAAACTACTTTTTCAACAACCTGATAGAGCTATCCCGATAGTAATCAGGAGATAACTCCCCCGCGTTCTAAAAAATAATTCTTGAATCTGGAACTCAAGAAATCAGGATTATTTGTTTTTTTACCTTCGTGAGTTCCTGAGTTCCAGATTGAATTTTTTCTCTGCGTTCTCTGAGGTTTTTTATCAGTCGAGTTTGAAATCGCCGTGCTTCTTGATATGCTCCACCAGCCCGCCGTCGGCAAGAATGTTGGCCATGGCTTTGGGTAAGGCCGGAAAGGTATAGGTCGCGCCTTTTGAGAGATTCGCCAGCTTACCCTTAAGCAGGTCAAGCTCCAGCTCATCGCCTTCGTCAATTTTTTCGGTGTCAATAATAAGTGCCGGCAGCCCCACGTTGATGCAGTTGCGGAAGAAGATGCGCGGGAAGCTCTTGGCAATGACCGCGCTCACTCCGGCCATCTTAATAATAGTCGGGGCATGCTCGCGGCTTGAGCCCTGGCCGAAATTTTTCCCGCCGACCACAAAATCCCCCTGCTGTACGATAGAAGCAAACCCCGGCCGGGCATCCTCGAGCACATGTTTCGCCAGCTCCGGGAGGTTGCTGCGCAGGTGAAATAATCTCCCCGGCGCGATATGATCAGTACTGATACCGTCGCCGAACTTCCAGGCTTTGCCTTTGAGCTTGTCCATGGTAACTCCGCAAATTTAGCGTTGAAGAGTTTAGGAGTTGGGAGTGCTGGAGTTTTGAAAATTTCAACTCCGCAGCTCTGTAACTCCTTAACTCATAATTAATTACAGAAACTCCCGCGGGTCGGTGATCCTGCCGGTAATTGCAGTGGCCGCAGCAGTTGCCGGGCTGGCAAGATATATAAATGCGTTCGGGTTGCCCATCCGGCCCTTGAAATTCCGGTTTTGCGTGGCAACACATACTTCCCCGTCACCCAGCACCCCTTCATGCACACCCACACAGGCGCCGCATCCGGGGCCGGTGATAATGCCGCCTGCTTCTGCCAGGGTCTGGATGGTGCCGTCAGCGAGCCCGTCAAGAAGCGTCCTGCGCGAGCCCGGCGTTACCAGCAGCCGCACCCCGGGAGCAACTTTTTTTCCCTTCAGAATCGCGGCTGCCACCCTGAAATCATCAAGCCGGCCGTTGGTGCTGGTGCCTATGAAAACCTGGTTGACTGCCAGCGGCTCGACTGTGCCGACCGGGTGCACATTATCAACAAAATGCGGGCAGGCGACCATGGGCTCGAGGGTGCTTACATCAAAATTCATGATTTTTTCATATGCTGCATCCGGGTCAGCCTGCAGCGGCCGGTATCCTGCAGGTCTGCCCAGGCTCTCAAGAAACGCTTTGGTCACACTGTCGGAATTGAAAAGGCCGGCCTTGGCACCGCTTTCTACCGCCATATTGGAGATGGTGAGGCGGCCGGACATGGGCAGTGATTCCATTGCCGGGCCGGTAAATTCAAGCGCCTTGTAGGTCGCGCCGTCAGCGGAAACCGTGCCGATAAAATGGAGCATGAAGTCTTTTGCATAGACGCCCTTCGGGAATGTGCCGGCAACCGCTATCTTCCAGGTTTCCGGCACCCGCAGCCAGGTATGGCCCAGGGCCATGGCAACGGCAATGTCTGTAGAGCCCATGCCGGTAGCAAAGGCGCACAGGGCGCCGCCCGTGCAGGTGTGCGAGTCAGCGCCGACCACCACCTCCCCCGGATTGATATAGTCCTCACTTGCGACATTGTGGGAAATGCCGTTGCCGGTGTCAGACAGGATCGCGCCGGTTCTGCGGCAGAACTCACGCAGCAGCCGGTGGTCGTTGGACAGCTCCTGGCGCGGGCTGGGCGATGCATGATCGATAAAGACAATGCTGCGCTGCGGGCTGGAAACGGTTTTGAACCCAAGTTTTTCGAGCTGCCGCACGGTGAGGGGTCCGGTTCCGTCCTGCACGTAGACCAGGTCCACGCACGCAACTGCAAACTCACCCGCCCGCACGTCATGACCGGCGTGCGCGCTCAGAATTTTTTCGCTCAGCGTTTTACCCATAGCCGCTCCTCCACATACAAAGATTTATATAATATAAAAGATTATAACGTCCCGGCTGTCAAGAGGAATTGCAGCAGGACATTCCCCAGAATTTATATTGCTGTCATTACTAGAGCGCAGGGCTTTTTCTTGACAAAAAACAATAAATTAGTATAACGTCATTTACATTATCAGGGCGTACTGCATTTTGAAGTCAGGGAGTTTACGGGCAGCGTGAGCTGCAGTTCTTCACTCACCGCTTGGCAACTCCTGTCAGGTTGTTGAAACAGTTGTTTTTCCCAAGCTGGTCAAAAACATTCAGATGCAAGGCGCGCGATATCACGAGGAATGAGGCGTACTTTGCGGTACGCAGCAATGACGAGGGATGCGCGCAACGCAGCAGATGGGTGTTTTTCAATAGCTTGCTAATGTTTTTATGGTACACATAATAGCGAATTCCGGCCATATGAAAGGAGAACAGGGATGGGAATCATTGCAGACAAAATTGCTGAGTTAAAAAACAGGCAGGAGAAATACCAGCAGATGGGCGGTGCCAAGGCGGTTGAAAAACAGCATGCCTCAGGCAAGATGACTGCCCGGGAGCGGATTAATTATTTTTTTGACCCCGGCACGTTCCAGGAAATTGATATGTTTGTGCAGCACCGCTGCACCAATTATAATATGTCTTCAACGGACATTCCCTCTGACGGTGTCATTACCGGCCATGGCAAGGTGAATGGCCGCACCGTGTGCGCCTACGCTCAGGATTTTACCTCACGCGCCGGCACGCTGGGAGAGATGCATTCCAAGAAGATCACCAAGATTATGGACCTGGCCCTGAAATCAGGGGTGCCGCTCATCGGGTTCAATGACTCGGGCGGCGCGCGGATTCAGGAAGGCATAGATGCCCTGTTTGGCTACGGCGAGATATTTTTCCGCAACTCTGCGGCGTCCGGCGTCATTCCGCAGATTACCTGTATCATGGGGCCTACGGCAGGTGGAGCAGTGTATTCGCCGGCCATGACTGACTGGGTATTCATGGTGAAAAAAACAAGCTTCATGTTCATCACCGGCCCTGATGTCATACGTGCCGTGACCGGGGAAGAGATAACCCAGGAGGACCTGGGCGGCGCCATGACCCACAACACCCGCAGCGGGGTGGCCCAGTTTGCCGCGGAAAACGACTCCCATGCCATAGACATGATAAAGGAGCTTCTGTCCTATCTGCCGGCAAACAACATGGAAGACCCGCCGTACGCTGATACCGGCGACGACCCCAACCGCATCGATCCGGCGCTTGATGAGATCATTCCCGACACGCCCAATAAAGCCTACGACATGAAGCAGGTCATCACATCAATTGTTGATAACGGCACCTTTTTTGAGCCCCATGAATATTTCGCTCTGAACATGATTGTCTGCTTTGCCCGCTTGAATGGCCATGTCATCGGCATTATTGCCAACCAGCCCCTGCAGCTTGCCGGGTGCCTGGATGTTAATGCTTCAGACAAGGCCACGCGGTTCATCCGCTTTTGTGACGCATTTAATATTCCGCTGCTTACGCTGGTTGACGTGCCGGGCTACCTTCCCGGTAAAGACCAGGAATGGGCGGGAATTATCCGCCACGGGGCAAAGCTTTTGTGGTGCTATTCTGAAGCAACGGTGCCTAAGCTGACGCTCATTACCCGAAAGGCCTATGGCGGAGCCTATATTGCCATGTGCAGCCGGCACCTGGGCGCTGATTTTATGTTTGCCTGGCCTGGTTCAGAGATTGCGGTCATGGGTGCTGAGGGCGCTGCCAATATCATCCACCGGCAGGAGATACAGGCTGCCCCGGACCGCGCTGCAAAGCGCAAAGAGAAGATCGAAGAGTATCAGACGCTTTTTTCAAATCCCTATATTGCCGCAGCCAGGGGATATGTGGACGCCGTTATCTACCCCCGGGAGACCAGGGCGACGCTGATCAAGGCGCTGGAGACCGTCATCAACAAGCGCGAGACCAGGCCGCCGAAGAAACACGGAAATATTCCCACATAAATTAGATACGGCTGGACACAGACCGCTGATAGCTTTTATAGTAGATAGAACTTTCTATGAATAAAAAAAAGATCGCCGCCATTATGAGCGCGGTTAACAGCTATATAAAGGCCGGGC
The DNA here is from genome assembly GCA_026388865.1 of Pseudomonadota bacterium. GTDB lineage: Bacteria > Desulfobacterota > WTBG01 > CAIYCZ01 > CAIYCZ01 > JAPLIX01. The sequence goes on from JAPLIX010000316.1 coordinate 12,941, forward strand.
AGGAGTGTGCTGCCGCGCCGATGCTTCCCACCCCGCCTTCAATCTGGGGCGCGGACGGGCGCCGGCAGATGATGAGCATGCGCAACCTCTGGCAAATGAGGATTATTAAAAAGGCAGGGTGAGTTTCTAAACCAAAAAGGGGACAGAGCACGCTCTGAGGTCTATACTTGCATCAGAGGGAGGAACCATGAAAGAGGGAAAAAAGCCAGCAAAAAAATCGAAACACCCGGTGCGCATTACCGATACCACCTTTCGCGATGGACACCAGTCTTTGCTCGCCACCAGGACCCGGCTTGATGACCTGCTGCCCATAGCGGAAAAGATGGACAGCGTCGGCTTCCACTCTCTTGAGGTGTGGGGAGGGGCAACGTTTGACGTCTGCACGCGGTTTTTGAACGAGGACCCGTGGGAGCGGCTGCGCACCCTGAAGCGCTATTGCAAAAAAACTCCACTGCAGATGCTTTTGCGCGGCCAGAACCTGGTCGGCTACCGGAATTACGCCGATGACGTGGTTGAGGCCTTTGTCATGACCAGCGCTGAGTGCGGCATGGATATTTTTCGGGTGTTTGACGCGCTCAATGACGAGCGCAACTTTGAAGCCTCATTTAAAGCCATCAAGAAAGCGCGCAAGCACAT
>JAPLIX010000246.1 GCA_026388865.1 Pseudomonadota bacterium
CTAAAGTATGCACATAGCCTTTAGTTGTTGCCGCTGCAGATAAACGGGTTTTTTATGGAATGCTATTCAAATCCTGCGCGGATGCACGTGATTGTCAATTTTAAACGGAGGCTTACTACATGGGAAATGAAGCAGAGAAGGAAAGGCAGTCGCTGGAAGCCGGCATAAAAAAGCATAGCAAGAGCAGAGAACAGTTAGAAAAGGAAATCCTCGAATTTTTAAATGAGTCAAGCAGTAAAGAGGGAACTACGACAAAACCCGGCTGCCCGCTGAAACACGGACTTGCCTGTGTGCTGGCAACAGTCCACGAAAATAGACCGCGGGCAACACCTGCTGATTTTTTTAGTGACGGCCTGACTATCTGGATTGCCGGCGAGCCGGGATTAAAAATTCGTAACATCCGTTCCAATCCGAAGGTGGCGGTTGGCATCTATCACCCCATGGACCACAGCACACTCAACCGCAGCCTGCAGGTTCAGGGAACAGCCTCGCTCATTAATCTCACCAATGACAGAGATGAGTTCATGAAACGGGTAAAGATGTTCGGTATTTACGCAGAGGAAAAAAAAATCCTCGGTGAGATGCTTCAGATTAAAAACCTTTCTCCGGAAAATCTCGAAGAAGAAGTTATGAAGGCACTGAAACGTTTTAACCTGATTCGCATAGAGCCGGATGAAATAACCTTTCTCTCTATTGATCCTGTTAAAGGCACGGAAAAGGATACGTGGCAAAAAGAAGACATCCTGCGGACTGAACAATGAAACAACTAACCATCATCAGCGGTAAGGGAGGAACCGGTAAAACAACTATAACCGCAGCGTTTGCCACTCTTGCACAAAATGCCGTTCTTGCAGACTGTGATGTGGATGCGGCAGACCTGCATCTTATCCTTGAGCCGGAAATCAGGCACGATGAGAAATTCTACGGGAAAAAAATTGCAGCTATTGATGCCGCACGGTGTACCCAGTGCGGCATCTGTCAGGATATATGCCGCTTTGATGCAATTCATGCCTTTCACGTGGACCCCAGTGCCTGCGAGGGCTGCAGGGTCTGCACATTTGCCTGTTCTGAAAAGGCCATATCCATGCAGGACAAGCTTTCAGGCCACTGGTATATATCTGAAACCCGCTGCGGCCCCATGGTGCACGCGCGGCTCGGGATTGCCGAGGATAATTCAGGAAAGCTGGTAAGCGTTGTCCGGCAGCAGGCTAAACAGATTGCGGAACGGGAGGCACGAGAGCTCATTATTATTGACGGCCCGCCGGGCATCGGGTGCCCGGTTATTGCCTCCATTACCGGAGTAGATTTAGTTTTAATTGTTACCGAGCCGACCCTTTCAGGCCTTCATGATATGGAACGGGTGCTGGCAACTGCACGCCATTTCAACATCCCCGCAGTTGTCTGCATAAACAAATATGACATCAATTCTGAAAATACCGAAAAAATCAGAGCACGCTGTGCTGAGTTCGGGGTAGAAGTTATAGGGAAAATTCCTTACGATAAAAAGGTTACTGCTGCCATGATAAACAAAAAATCGGTAATTGAACACGATTGTGGAAAAATTACAGAGTCAATTGCACTCATGTGGGGGACAATAACAGGCAAGCTTGCTCAAGCGCAATAACTAACAGACCGGAAGGTTCTGTATGTCGGAATTTTCGTCACCATTTTTAGGGATTTACTCAAAGGTAACAGTTTCTGAGCCAGCGCTAACCGCAAAAAATGCTCGCGCTGGCTTTCGTGGTGATTATCAGGCAAATGCAGCATGATAGATATTAGCCATGTGGAACCTGATGAAAAAATAAAAATTATAGTGGGTGCTTTTTCACAGTTGTATGCCGGGTGGATACCGACACAGGAAGAAGATTTGAACCTGCTCAAACGGGAGGATTGGGAACTAAGTTTTAAGAACAGAAAAATAGATCGTATTTTAGCCGAACATGTTTGGGAACATTTAGATGAGGAAGAAGGAAGGCTTGCGGCCCGTATTTGTTTTGATTTTTTAAAACCGGGGGGCATGGTCAGGTGTGCCGTACCTGATGGATACTTTCCAGATAAGGACTATCAGAAAATAATACAAGTAGGATTTTCCAAGCCAACAGCCTATCCGCCAGCACAGCATAAAATCGTCTATAATTATAATTTGCTAAAAGAGGTTTTTGAAAGCGCGGGGTTTGAAGTCCACCTGCTGGAATATTGTGATGAAGAGGGCAATTTTCATTTTAAGGACTGGAATTCAGAAGATGGCTTTATCTACCGGTCCAAACGATTTGACCATCGCAACACAAATGGTGAAATCAGGATGCTGTCTTTAATCATCGACGCTCAAAAGCCTTTGCAATAATATGCAACTCCCCGCCTATCCCGCCTGAGCGGGACGGGGATAAAACCGGTCACCGGGAAAACCCTCTGCATATAACTATTCACACAGTGCTGCACATACAGATACCCTATGGGTGTAATTGAGATTATCAAACAAACTATCATGATCACCGGGTTCGTCCTGGTCATGATGCTGGTAATCGAATATGTCAATGTCTTCACCGGCGGCACCTGGCAGAAAAAAATGCTATCGAACCGCTGGAGCCAGTATCTTTTTGCTGCTTTGCTGGGAGCAAGCCCCGGATGTCTGGGGGCCTTTGCGGTGGTTGCTCTCTATACACACCGCATGGTTACGCTGGGGGCGGTAGTTGCCACGATGGTGGCAACCGCCGGGGATGAATCCTTTGTCATGTTTGCGATGATTCCCCGTCAGGCATTTCTTATTCACGGAATGCTTCTGGTGCTGGGTATAGCGAGCGGGGTACTGACAGACATATGTTTCAGCAGCCGCGTAAGCAGACAACCTGAGCTGTGCGAGGGCTTTGAACTGCACCCTGAAAAGCAGCCGGTGTGCTCCACTCGCGGGCAGATAGTGAAGCAGATTAAACAATGCTCGCCTGCGCGGGGCATCATGATGTTCGGGCTTGTGCTGTTTCTGGGTGCTCTGCTGAACGGCCAGATAGGGCCTGCCAACTGGGACTGGATACGCATTACGCTGTGTACGGTCAGTGCTGCTGCCCTGTTTATGATGGTCACGGTTCCCGATCATTTTCTGGAAGAACACCTCTGGCGCCATGTGGTGATGCGGCACGCTCCGCGTATTTTTTTATGGACACTCGGGGCTATGCTGGTGATACAGGTGGTGACGCAACAACTGTATCTCGAAGCTATAATACAACAAAATTTATGGGTGGTGCTGCTGGTTGCCTGTCTGGTCGGCCTGATCCCGGAGTCCGGTCCGCACATGGTCTTTATAGTGCTTTATGCACAGGGAACTATTCCCATGAGTATTTTGCTGGCAAGCTCCATCGTACAGGATGGCCATGGGATGCTCCCCATGCTGGCGCATTCACGACGCGCATTTTTAGGAATTAAAGGCATAACATTTATGTTTGGCATGGCCACAGGGGCTGCAGGGCTGGCGCTGGGTTTTTAACGAATAGTGCACCATAAAGCGGTTGATATGGAGGTTGATATGGAAAAGCATCAGGTAATCATTATCGGCGCTGGGCCTGCCGGCGCAACATGCGCAAAGGCTTTGCATGACGCGGGTGTTCAGGCCCTTATTATCGAAAAAGAATTGCTGCCGCGGCATAAAACCTGTTCAGGCGTTTTGTTCGGGCAGACGCAGGAACTGCTGCTGCAGTTCTTCGGCGCGCTGCCGCCGGAGGATATCTACTGCGAGCCAAAGACCATCCATGCTTCGCAGATTATTGAGTGGAAGCACGAGCAGGGCTTTATACAGTATTTCTGGGAGATACCCAAAAACGGCCACGCATTTCCCCAGACCTATTTTAATGCCTGGCGCAACAAATTTGACCACTGGCTTGTGAAGCAGTCCGGAGCCGCACTCAGGGAGAACTGCCTGTTTCGCGGATTTACGGCTGAACAGGAACAGATCAGGGTTGACGTTTTTCTACGTGGTTCAAAGATACTGGAACCCGGAGGGAAGGGTGATCCGAACCGGACGATACAGTGTGACTATCTGGTCGGAGCTGACGGCAGCGCCTCGGCAGTTCGTAGGGCGCTCACGCCGGACGTGTGGGCTGCGACGCCCGAAGTTATCTACTATCAGGAGTATTGTCCGATTACGGATATGGGCACCTTGCACGAGGGGTGCTGGCATGTTTTTTTTGAAAAAAGCGTCGGGAAAATGCTTTGCTGCGTGCACCGCAAGGATGACTACCTTGTCCCGTGTGTCGGATCCTTCAGGGGCGGTGATCTGCGCGCGTGCATGGAGGCCTTCAAGGGTTTTCTCGGGGAAAACTTCAAGGTGATACTCGGGCGGCAGGAGCGCGTGGAGGGGGTCGTTATAAAGATGTGGCAGCCTGACCTTGGCCGGGGGAGGGTGCTTTTGGCGGGCGAAGCAGGCGGTTTTCGCTACCTCAACGATGAGGGTATTGACGCCGCCATGGATTCAGGCTACCGGTGTGGCACGGCAATAGCACGAGCACTGCGCGAGGGAAGCGACGCGCTGGAATACTACCGGGAAAGCGCGGAAGATATCCTCCGCCACGTGCAGAAATGCGCCGAGCAGATGCAGTTTCTGGTAGATAAAAAAAAAGAAAAAAATCATTTATTTTCTGCCTTGAGATGAACTCCGGCACGTAATATTTCAAAACCTGAACGGTCTATTAAGACTGCGATACCGGGCGGCATCAGAAATGTGGAGTGACTTTTTTAATGAGAACGGGATTGTTGCCGGTTTCCTGCGTTAAGGATCTGTCCTGCGCAGGCTGGACTGGCAGGTAGTGCAACGATTTTTTGCCATCAGGTTTTTCTTATGATCCTTGATTCACTAAAACACTATGCCCTCAAAAAAGCAGGAGCTTCCCGTATTAAAGATATAAGAATGGGGCACGACCTCTTGCCGGCCGCCCGGTCACGGATATGCTGCAGTATCTCACATCCTCTCTTTCCCTTGAGCGCACGGTCGGCCTGTCTGTTGCCAATGCGCTGCTGAATGGAGAAAATCAGGCTGTGAGCGAGGGTGATATTCTTGACTGCTTGGACATAACCAAAGATGACACGGTGGGGATGGTCGGGTATTTCGCGCCGCTTATCCCCGGACTGCAAAAACGGGCACAACAGCTCCATATCTTTGAGAATTTCCCCGAAAAAGGAGAAAACCTGTGCCCTGCTGATAAAGCAGATACCCTGCTGCCGGCGTGCAGCGTTGTCCTTATCACCGCAACTGCTCTTATAAATCAAACGTTTGAGCATGTTATCTCTTTATGCTCCAACGGTCGTATCAAGGCGGTGCTGGGTGCTTCGACTCCATTGTGCCCGGAAGTGTTTAAGGGATATGGTGTTACCCTGCTGTCCGGCGTTATTGTCACCAATCCTGTAGGGATACTTAGAACTGTGAGCGAGGGAGGGGGCATGCGGTTTTTCAAAGGGTTGATAAGAAAAGTTAATCTACAGGTGCCGTAATAAACAGATCCCCCAAATTTTACAGGGAAGGCTATTTCAGCCGCTGATTAGGAAAGCACACACGATGAAACGGTTTATATATGGTCCTGTGCCATCGAGACGGCTTGGTCGTTCACTGGGAATAGATTTAATCCCACACAAAACATGTCCCTATGACTGCATATACTGTCATCTGGGCCGTACTACGACCAAAACAATGCAAAAACAAGAATATGTGCCATTCAGCGAAGTTGTTAATGAGCTTGATCAAAACCTGGATATCCTTGATTCTTCGGACTACATTACCATCGCCGGTTCAGGTGAGCCTACATTATATTCACGACTGGGAGACCTCATAACAAGCATAAAGGAGAAAACTCACACGCCGATAGCTGTTATAACGAACGGCTCTCTGCACTTGATGCTGGCGATGCAGTGCTGTTTCAGCATATTAACAGACCGCTTCCTGATATTGCATTTGAACACATGATACGTGGTCTTGTTGAATTTCGCGAAGTTTTTCAAAATAAACTGTGGCTTGAAGTTTTACTGGTGAGTGGTTCGACCGCCATCATATCGGAAGTGAAAAAGATAGCAGGGATTATCAAAAAAATTAGACCGGATAAGGTACAGATTAATACTGTTGTTCGACCGCCGTCGGAAAAGTTTGCCTATGCTGTTTCTCCGGTACACTTGGAACAGCTGGCTTCTCTTTTGGGTGACAATGCAGAAATAATCGCAGAGTTTCACCGCACCGACAGCGAGCATCCCTTGACTGGTGCCCGCGAAGATATTTTAACTATGCTGAGACGAAGGCCCTGTACGCTTAATGACATCGTGTCAGGCCTTGGCATAAATGGAAATGTCGCAGTAAAGGATATCGATTATCTTATCAAATTAAATTTGGTAAGCGTAAAGACAGTGCACAATAATACATTTTTTGTTGCCCAGCATGAACTTAACGACAAAGGCTCCGGTGCATGTGCAAACCACGAACGAAGCCAATGATAAGGACAATAGATGAACATTACCCCCCCGGGGAAGTTTTTTTTACAAAAGGCGCAGGCAGGCACAGAAATGAGCTGCGCTCGTTTCTGTTTGCCCTGCGTGATGCGGGCATCGAAGAGCAAAATCTCGTGCCGGTTTCCAGTATTTTGCCGCCTGGCTGCAAAATAATTTCACGGGCGCAGGGTCTATAAAAACTCAGTGACGGTGAAATAACTTTTACCGTGATGAGTAGGTGTTCGAGCAATGAGCGACGTTGGCTTATCGTTGCGTCAATCGGCTGTGCGGTACCAGTAGAAAAAATGGGGTATGGCTATCTTTCGGAGTTTCATGCGTTTGGCATGGCTGAAAAACAGTCTGGCGACCATGCCGAGGATCTGGCGGCGGCAGTGCTTTCCTCCACGCTGGGCATAGAATTTGATGAAAATAAAAGCTGGAATGAAAAAAAAGAGGTCTGCCGCATAAGCAACAAAATATACAAAACAACGGAAATAACCCAATCTGTCATCGTGTCTACACACGGATACATAACAGTACTTGCGGCGGCGGTTTTTTTGTTCTGATAACGCAATGCTCATTCATAAAACCAAAAGCAGAGCGGATTATGAACTGAACCTTCAAACACTCAAGGCGCTCCATCATTCGCGATGTTTGTTCAATCTGAATCCGCCTGTTCCGGATCTCCTGTTCAGGTTCAATGATCAGGGCCTGCTGCTTGGTGAGTTTACCTGTAATGGATATCATCA
>JAPLIX010000564.1 GCA_026388865.1 Pseudomonadota bacterium
CCGTGGCAAGAGGGATACCGCCCAAACCCCACCTGGTGACTTCAAGATTAGTTCTTCCCAACCTGATCTTTTTCATACAGTGCCTCACGTATTGTTTTATATAGTTCTCTTCCCAAACGAGTGTGAAAATATTAACGGAATTTATCTTTAACTCTGCGTTGGAAGAGAGTTTTCTTTATTCTCCTCATCTGTCGATGGGGGAGGGTCGGGGTACAATAATTATTTCCCGTTCATCTCTGACTCTTTATGGTGTCCACTGTTTCAGGGTAAGTTCAACCTGAAGTGGTATAGGTATAGCGGACACCTCGAAAAGCGTGTTATATGAACCAAACTTTTGGAGGTGGTCCACCATAGAGTGACCACTGGCGTCTAGTCCGTGACAATAGAGACAGCCGGTGATGAGATCAATGAGGCAGGGCGAATGGTATGCAAACGGTGATAATAGTTTACCAGCCAGTCATTAGACCAACCAAAGAGAGTAGTGTTGCGCACAATTGTCATGACTTCGGCTCGCGTGATTTTGGCTTCAGTCAAAACTACCTTGATATTGTTGCGACTAACGGCCAGCGTCTTAACCGCGAACAACAAGGGCCACATACAAGCCAGGCGTATTCCATGCTGCCGCCGGGGAAAGCTCGTAATGTAGCTTAGCCCATACTGCAGATGAGTTTCCGCTTTGTTGGCCAATTGATCGATCACCTGGCTGATCTTGGCTGCATTTTCCTGGGCCAGGAGACTGTCTCGCGTTAAACCAAGCGGTTCGTAAAAAGTGCGGGGTACATACACCCACCCCCGGTCATAGTCCTTGCGCAACCCGCGAATGATATTTACCGTTTGTAATGCCAGGCCAAAATGGCGAGACAATGGCAGCAACCTGGCTTTCCGTTCCATGATGACCGGTGAATACCACGCGAAAAGATTGGTCAGCAGATAGCCCACCCGCCCCGCCACTTGGTGCATATAGTCGTCCAGTTCCTCTTCATTATGCACCTCGGGACCATGCTCTTGCCAGCGGGCCATGCCCAACGAGGTTTGGTTCACATGGCTGATAATGATCTCTTGAACTGCCGGCGGAAGCAGACGCAGTCGTTCGAGAAGCTGTCCGGCGTGTTGGGCAACATACACCTCGGGATCACTTTCATCCAGATGTGCAATCGCGCTCGTCAGAGAAGCCACCGGCATGGTGTCAGCCAGCACCCGGGCCCAAAAGCGCAACAGTTCCGCTTTGCGCGCCGCGGCCAACAGATCATTGTCTTCGAGACAATCCGAAACCCGCAACAGCAAATAGGCCATCGTGACCGCGTCGCGAAGAATCAGGGGGAGCCGCTCGATGGAAAGGGCAAAGGTTCGACTTACGGCACGCAACATTTCATTGGGGTGCATGTTAATTACTCCAGCCACGTTTGAGTCGTTTTTTGGGCAAGTGCCGCTCTACCACATGTTAAAATCTTCCACGATAATTAATTCGCATATAGCCCTGTTCATAAAGATGGTCAATGGTCAATTATATTATTAAACATACCTTTGTTACAAGATAAGCTGAACGGCACAAGACGTGTCTGGCAATAATGAGTTGGGAAAAATAAATTTGATAATCTTGATAATCATCTAAAGGTTACCCTGCAATTTTAAAGTAAGATTTTTATCTGCTTAGACAAAAACAGATTCCCATAAGAAATATTCAATAGTGCCATTTAAAATTATATACCACACTTTGACAAGAAGCTGTATTTTTAGAAGAGTAATGCATTCATCTGGTAAGCAGTAAAAGAGAGGCAAGCGTGAGGAAGTAGATTATAGCAGTAGTCGCTCATTTTGAGCAATGGACTGCCACAACAAGATGTAGGTTCAAAAAATAGGGCGCAAACCTTCCCTGTTTTTACAAGAAAATAAATCTGTTGTCCCCTTTTTTTCAATTTAAAGAATAAATCCAGTAAACTCTACTGTAACAGTACCGCCGCTATTCGCTGCATCTCTTTGAATATTACAAATTGGTTCTGATTGAGGTGTTTCATAAGCCGGATGCCCGGGGCAGGATGGAGGGGCATCACTAGATGTGCAATTATCGCAGCCATAAGGGAACACACCTATTAGGCCAGTGTTGCTGTAAAGCGCTGCATTTTCAAATGAAGTTATGCCCTGGTGAGCAGTGCCCGCGTTCCAGGCTCCACCACCGGATACTGTAGCTTTCAACAAACAATGAACACCAGCAACAGCACTTATGTCAATTGTTTCTTGTGGAGTTCCAGTTTGAGCGGAGTTATTTAAACAAAACTCAAATATATTTACACCGTTTGTATATGTCGTGGTAGGACAATTTATTGGGGCTGTACCAAAAGATAGGTTTCCTGAAATACCTTTTTCTGAAGTGTATTCTTTTTCTTCTCCAGATTTTAATGTGAACTTCCCTTGCAGTCCACTATCTGTAATATCAAAAATCCCATTAACGTCGGTGACGAATCCATCTACCTGTCCCAATGTAAGCCACACATCAACATCGGCGAAGCTACTGTTTTTAACTTTTAAAGTTGTTTGGGTAGATCCATTTATTCCACCGTTACTGCAGCCTGCAAAAAGCGTTACAAGAAAACACAAAGTAAAAAGTTTTTTCCACATCATAATTTTCCTTCTCATATACATAATGCGTTTTGGAAAGCTAAAGAATAATTGACAGGAACTCGCTTTCGGATGAAGGAAGTATATGCCGGTGATGATTGTGTGTCAATAAAAACTCCGTCTCAATATGTGGGCAGGGGTTTTGTGGACGGCCTTCGATGCTGATATGAAATATCTTGTAGCGCAACAGGTATTTTTATTTTGTGACGCAGTTCATTGAAAATGGCGTTTTCTGGATTCACAGGTTTGTATACGGTGTAGAGTTCGTGCCGGATGTTGTGGCGGACATTATCCGCTGAATAGTGCTGATTATGTATCAGTAGCGAGAGAAGCCATTGAACTTAACCGATTGAAGACTATAACATGCTTGCTTAATATAGTGTTGAATAGCTTAAGCAGAAATGGGCTTGCGCTTAATAGCCGAATGTTACACTTTCTTGAGGGGTGAAAAATTCCAGGATTGCAGTAGCATCTTTCACGAAACTCTTTTGCTTGAAAAATTAACCTTATTTTTTCGTTTACAATAAATTGCAGCTATTATATTGAGAAGGTAATTGCTTTAATACAAAATCACGAGCAGAAAGCAGAAGGGGTGAAACAGTGGTTTCTGTCATTGTGGTTCTGGTTAAGATACAATTAACCGCCATCAGGTTGACCAATAGACCTGCATGGCGGTTTGTTATGTATATCAAATAGTAAACAAGAAATCCTTATCTTATTGTAGGTTCTCATCTAACAAATAAATAATAGGGGGATGATTTATGAAAATACAACATAGGTCTTTGGTAGTAATCACGATTACCTTCGTATTCATGCTGTATGGAATCACTGCCTACGTGGGTGTTTCCTGTTCTGACCTCATGCTCCAGCCTTATGGAGGTGCCACGATTACGAGCACTACCATGGTTCCGGCCGATGGAGCCACACCTGCCTACTGCAAGGTCACAGCAACCGCCGGTTCCCAGAACGATATAGAGGTTCGTCTTCCGGACAACTGGCAGAAACGCTACCTGCATATAGGCGGAGGAGGGTTTGATGGAGTTATTCCAAACCTCAACCCAGCCAATACATTGTTACAACAGGGCTACGCGATAGCCGCATCCAATGGAGGTCATCGCGCGACGAGGACAGATGTCCCTGATGCGACATTTGGATTGGATCCCACCCTCACGCAGGATTACGCTTATGTTGCTATAGGGACTACAGTGAGAGTAGCTAAAGCGCTGATTGCTGCGTATTATGGAGAGCGGCCAAAATATTCGTACTGGATAGGTTGCTCTAATGGTGGCCGCGGCGGATATAATGCTGCAGCGAAATACGCTTATGAATATGATGGCATCATAGCAGGATGTCCCTCCAGAAATATATCTGGAGCCATCGCAGGTTGGATGCAGAACATCTCTGCCTACATGATTGAACCCTCTAAATTAGACCCCATCAATGCTGCTATGGTTGCCGCATGCGACAAATTAGATGGACTTGAAGATGGTGTCATAAGTAATTCTGATGAATGCAGCTTCGATCCTGCAACAGTTTCTGGGCTTGATGAAACCGAGGTGGCGCTTGTCAACAACATCCACAGCGATGTGACCCTCCCCGATGGGACGATACTCTATTCCCGGGTTGGTTATGGGCCTTTCCTTTTCAAATGGATCATTTCTTATTATTACCTCGGCCTCGGGCACATGCAGTACATCGTGTATCGCAATCCGGCTTACGATCCATTGTCATGGAATCTCATCAATGCTTATCCTGCAGTTGAAGGGGTAATTGAGGGAGTTTACGATTTCGGAGCAGACACCGAAGCACTTGCAAGTTACCTGAAGTCAGGCAAAAAGCTGATTGTCTGGCACGGAGCTGATGATACGCTGCTCTCACATTATGATACCATCCGCACCATTGAAGAACTGGACAACGCTGCTGGTTGCGATGGTCGGAAGAATTTGAGACTGTATATCATTCCTGGATACGGGCACTGTGAAGGTGCTACGGGTGTGAACAGATGCGATCTTCTCCCAGTCATCACTGAATGGGTGGAGAAGGGCAAAGCTCCTCATACACTCCTTGCCTCTAAAGTGGACGCTGCAGGGAATGTTCTCTTCACGCGACCGCAATGCGAATACCCTCGCTATCCGCATTATGTCTTTGGAGATCCGAACAAGGCAAGCAGTTTCATCTGCAAAACGCCAAAGGCGCAACCACGCAAACGCTCTGCGACGCAGGTCCCAGGAATAGACACTGCAGAGTTGAACCGCAGATTAAAGAAAGCGACTGACCCAATTCTCTATGGCTGTGATAAGTGTAGTGATAGTCTTCTCTGTACGGAATAATTGAATATGAAAACAATTGTGCTGAGGAAACGGTCAACATGACGCTTCCATTTATGAAAGGAAAAAAATATGAATAAATTATTCTTAGCAATAATTCTTTGCATCTGCCTTCTGCCAGTACAAGGCCTGCCATGCTCAACCTTTGTCCTTGATAACAATGGAGCGCCGCTACTCGGGAAAAATTATGACTGGTATGAGGATGCGGGGCTTGTGATTGTGAATAAGCGAAATGTGGAAAAAAAGGGGGTATTAAAAATTACAGATCCAAATGAGCCGATTCTGAAATGGACATCCAAGTTTGGCAGTGTAACATTCAATAATTTTTCAAGGGAAATGGCATTTGGCGGAATGAATGAAGCAGGGCTTGTCGTTGAATCGTCAGGGTTGCCTGCTGATAAGGACGCAGCTCCACAGCCAGATTCACGGCCGATGGTATATCCTCCCCAATGGGCCCAGTATCAGCTTGATAATTACAGTACAGTGGAGGAAGTGATTTCAAGTGACAATCTGATGAGGCTACCGCCCCCGCAACCAAATACGCAAGATCAGCAAGGGCTTCATTACCTCGTAAGTGACAGCAAAGGCAACTGCGCAACGATCGAGTTTCTTGATGGCAAAATGGTCTATCATACAAACGAGACCATGCCAGTCAGAGCGCTGACCAACAAAACATATGATGAATCCCTGGAATATCTGAGCAGGTTCAAGGGCTATGGGGGCTTCTTGCCAATCGCCTGGAGCAAAGTCTTGATACGATTATGCGGAATAATGCCTTCGACAAATGCGCTACCGCGATTTGCCTGGCTAGCGCACGTGCTGCAAGACACCCCTGCCTCTGGCGCGTCAGTGGATGATGTATTCGATATCTTATCAGGTGTTGCTCAGCCAAAACTCAGCATGGCTCCGACCATGTGGAGCATTGTCTATGATATACCGAACCGTACCATTCATTTTAAAACCCAGAAAAACGATAAGCTGAGGTATGTTAATCTTGCATCTTTTGATTTTTCCTGTGCAACACCGGTTAAGGTTCTGGATATAAATGCGGACCTTTCAGGAGATGTGTCAAACAGTTTTATTGATTATACAAATAAGATGAACCGCGACCTGTTCAAAGCCTATTCTCCGAATGTTCCTGATAATATACTGGATTTGTTTGAGTCGTTTATTGAAGGCCTGATCTGTACGGAATAATGTAAGCTCAAAATGTGATAACAAGTTTACAGAGGAAGCGCTCTTTACGACGATTCCTTATGAAAGGAGAAAGATCATGAAAAAAAGCATCATGTGCACAGCAACCATGAGCATTCTCTTCATGTTCATTATTTCATTTGTCTATGGGGATTCTGATCTTGCGCGCGACGGCAAACAGGTAGTTGAAAAAAGTAAGTTTATGTTAGATGAAATCCAAAAGCTGAAAGATACTAAGAATCCGGATCGAGCATGGCTTTCGGAGCAAGGTCAGCTGATTAACAAACAGGGGATGGACGCTCTGAATAGCGGCAGAGTGATGAGAACGTTGGAAGGCGTTAGAAACATGCAGAGGATTGGTCAGATGCTGCTGCAAACCGGCAACTTCCTGCTCAATATCGGCAACCAGAAAGGAGAAGTGACGCCGGAAGAAAACGAGAAGATAATCAAGCAGGGTGATATATTGCAAAGTTTTGGCAAGATGATGCTTAGGAAAGGTCAAGTTATGGGAGGAAATTGATAAAAAACTGGTGAGCAAAGTGTCATTGCGAGGAGGAGTTGCATCCCGATTGCTTTCGGGATCGAGATGACGAAGCACTCATTTAGCCTTGCCTCCCTTTACCAGCTTACCATATCAATGTGTTACTTTTGTAAGAGTGCAGGATACGTGTAAATGTTGCTGCAAAGGTAGGTTTAGTAAAACTGTAGCTTATGTATCAAAGTTGTTTATGACTAACGCTGCAAAAGATTGCAGCCTACATCTTACTATACGTAACAAAAAGGTAATTGAGGGATAGAGTCTGATCCTCTATTATCTACCTGAATTTTCTACAGAAAAAGAAAAAGGAGGTAGATATGGAAGAACGCAGACAGCACGATTATCTTTCCGCCATCCAACCAGCA
>JAPLIX010000574.1:0-933 GCA_026388865.1 Pseudomonadota bacterium
AATCGGCAGGCCTGCAATACCTTCCCTGCTGCCGCTGCTGGACAATCGAAAGCATCAGATCCGTTGGGAAGCAACAAAGGCACTGGCGGAAATCAAGGACCCGGCAGCCATTGATGGATTGATAATGGCGCTGCTGGATGAAGAATTTGCTGTGCGCTGGCTGGCAGCAGAAGGCCTGGTGGCTCTGGGAACGCAGGTAATCATACCGCTTCTGAAGTCATTAACACAAGTGAAGGAATCAACGTCAATTTTGCTGCGGGACGGTGCCCATCACATACTTCGCGCTTTGATTACTGATGATCCGGAAAAAAAGTTACAACCGGTATTGACTGCACTTGAAGATATTGAGTTTACTTCAAAGGTTCCCCCTGCTGCCGAACTAGCGCTGAAGGCCTGGCCTAGGGTATGAGAAGCTGATCATGCATGAGTTTCCCATCATAATCTTCGCGGCTCTCCTGACCTTCGGGTTCGGGCTCTTTTCCCGCCTGTCTGAGCGCTCACCCATTACCGCGCCCATGGTGTTTGTGTCCGTCGGTCTGATTGTCAGCTATTTTGATACTGATTTTCTTAAAGCAGGAATTAATGCACCTTTGGTGCGCATTATTGCCGAAGTAACCCTGGTGCTGGTGCTCTTCATCGATGCGTCGACCATCAATCTCCGGGCATTGATCCGGGAAAAGGGCCTGCCCTTCCGGCTGCTCTTTATCGGCCTGCCGCTTACCATGATTCTCGGCCTGCTTTTTGCCGTACTTCTTTTCCCTGCCATGAATCTATGGTCGCTTGCCCTCCTTGCGTTTATCCTTTCCCCGACTGATGCCGCCCTGGGCCAGGCAGTGGTGACAAGCCCGTTGGTACCGGAGAATATAAAGCAGGCCATTAATGTCGAAAGCGGATTGAACGACGGCATCGCACTGCCGCCGATCCTCGTTTGTA
>JAPLIX010000574.1:952-2884 GCA_026388865.1 Pseudomonadota bacterium
AGCAGCTGAACACGCTGGCGCTCAGTACTGGATAGTCTTCACCATGAAACAGTTTTTATTTGGCTCGCTTCTCGGAGGGCTTGTTGGCTGGCTGGGCGGAATGCTGGTGGACAGGGCGTCAAAAGCAGGCTGGATGAACTCGACGTTTCAGCGCCTGACCGCAGGGTCTCTTGCAGTGCTTGCCTTTGCCCTGGCTGAAGTGTTTCATGGTAATGGCTTCATCGCCGCTTTCTTCGGCGGCCTGATGCTGGGCATCCACTGGCAGGCAATTTTCTTCTTCCTGTTTCTCTACGCCCTGCTGGCCCTGTGGGCGGCGTATCGTTTCCTGCCGGAAACCGTGCCGCCCGGCCGGCGCGTGCCGCTGGTGCCGCGCCAGATACGTTGCCATAAGCCTTACGGGGACGCGGCTGCCCTGGCCGTCTGTTGCCTTCATCGGATGGTTTGGCCCGCGCGGAATCGCGTCAATTCTCTACCTCATCATTGTCTTCATAACTATCGGCTTCACAGGGTATGAGCAGATGATGGCGATCATCGTGCTCACGGTGCTGCTCAGTATTTTCCTGCACGGGATAACCGCGGTTCCCCTGTCGCGTTTATATGCCGGCCGCGCTGAGGGCAGCGGGGGTAAGCAGCACATTGCTCAGGAAGCTCATCTATAAGGCACTGCTCTATAGATATTTTATTAATAACAAAAATTAACATAGACAAAGAATACATAAAGTTAAATATAACCTATGAAAAAACTGCTGAAACAATAATGCACAGCAATACGCAGAGTCTCAGATGATAAAATGGGAGGAAGACCATGGCTGAGAAGAAAATCATCGACGTAACGGAACAGAAGCGGTTGAATGACGCGCGCGAGGGAGGAATCCCCTGGAAGAAATGGGGGCCCTATTTGAGCGAGCGGCAGTGGGGCACGGTCCGCGAGGACTACAGCGAAGGTGGCGACGCGTGGAATTACTTCACCCATGACCAAGCTCGCTCACGGGCCTACCGCTGGGGCGAGGATGGGCTGGGGGGAATCTCCGATGACAAGCAACGGCTGTGCTTTGCCCTCGCTCTGTGGAACGAACGTGATCCCATTCTCAAGGAGCGCCTGTACGGGCTCACCAACAGCGAGGCAAACCACGGGGAGGACGTGAAGGAGTACTACTTCTACATTGACAGTACTCCCACCCACTCCTATATGAAGTATCTGTACAAATACCCGCAGCGGGAGTTTCCCTACCGCGACCTGGTCGAGACAAACCGGGGACGGTCGCGGGAGGAGTTCGAGTACGAGCTGATCGATACGGGCGTGTTTGATGACGACCGCTATTTCGACGTGTTCGTGGAATATGCCAAAGAAGGTCCTGAAGACGTGCTCATCCGCATCACTGTTCACAATCGCGGGCCGGAAGCGGCACGGCTTCGCCTGCTGCCGACGCTGTGGTTCCGGAACACGTGGTCGTGGGGTGAGGACGATAGAAAGCCTTCCCTGCGCGATAAGGGGCCGGGTGTCATTCAAGCCTCACACCATGAACTGGGTGAGTACTGGCTGTATTGCGATGGAACTGCGGAGCTGCTCTTCACCGAGAATGAGAGCAATGCACAGCGTCTCTGGAACCAGCCCAGTGCTTCTCCCTATGTCAAGGATGCGTTCCACGCTTACATCATCTCGGGACAGGGCGCGGCGGTGAATCCCGCCAGGGCGGGGACCAAGGCCGCGGCCCACTACGTGCTGGAAGTGCCCGGCAACGGCAG
The DNA here is from genome assembly GCA_026388865.1 of Pseudomonadota bacterium. GTDB lineage: Bacteria > Desulfobacterota > WTBG01 > CAIYCZ01 > CAIYCZ01 > JAPLIX01. The sequence goes on from JAPLIX010000574.1 coordinate 2,699, forward strand.
CCAAACAATCCGCCTGCGGCTCACAGCCGCCCCAACGAACGACGCCTTCCGCAACTTTGAGGGGACATTCAAGAGCCGCATCGCCGACGCGGACGAATTCTACCATAGGATCACGCCGAAAGCGCTGAGCGAAGACGAGCGCCGGGTGCACCGCCAGGCGCTGGCCGGAATGCTCTGGAGCAAACA
>JAPLIX010000182.1 GCA_026388865.1 Pseudomonadota bacterium
GCAATAAGGTGCGGCGTTCCGCCGGGGGTCTTCAGTATCATGGTTTCATCATAGTCCCCGCAGGTGAGAAAGTACGCGATCTTTTTCTGGGCAAGGTCGTTCTGGAACACTTCCACAAATTTATAAATCCTGGGGGAGGGTTTTTCCCATTTGGAGTAGCTGCCGATGATAACGTAGTCATACGGATTTACGGTAATTACCTGGTCGAGCTTTTTAACATCGAGCTGCTGGTCATTGCCGATCATGGCCCTTATCCAGTATGCCAACTCAACCGTGGAGCTGTAAATTGAATCATACACCAGCAGCCCCTTGAGCGGAGCAGCACTGGCCAGTGCCGGCAGCATCAGAAGCATTAGTACGGCGACTCCCATCAGGTTTATTCTTCGCTTCATAACATCCTCCTTGAAAATAACATAAGTTTTAGAAAATAAAACCCTAACCCGGACAATCCGGAACCAAATCCGAATAGCGAAATAAGAAATTCGAAACAAATTCAAATGACCAAAGGGGAAAATTTAAACGACTCTGGTGAAAAATGCTGTTTTGACGTTTGGAACATTTTTATTTTTAATTTGTTTCGTGCTTCGAAATTCGTATTTCGAATTTTTCTTGCCAAAAAAACACGAAAATAACAACTAAGGGATTATATACCGCAAAAGAATAGAGGACACAAAGGATTTTCTTTGTGTCCTCTACGGCCATCTTTTATATGGTGAAGCTGCAGTCGTAGCCGGCGCGGATGGTGTTTTTCAGCATCACCTTGGTGGGCAGGTTGGCAAAGCCTTCAAGTTTTTTCAGCAGCTCCGGCCGCTCTGCCTGAATGGCAGGAATGACTTTTGCCATGGCGCTGCCCATGTGCTTCGGCACTTCATAGGGATCAAGCAGGGTGGGCAGGGTTTCCTTGATTTTGCTGAATATATAATCAATCTCGCTGTCAGTGCACAGAATAGGCATGGCAAGATTCTTGAGGAAGACCGTATAGTCAAGGGTGTCCAGATGATAGGTCTGCCACCAGTCGAGATACGGCCGTATTCCCTCCTCATTGCGGAGCCCTTCCTGGAGAGCGTAGCTCACGGTATTCCCGGCCTTCCACCCGCTCATCACCGCGCCGCTCATCTCTGCTTCCTGGCACCATCCTGCATCGCCGGCAAAGATAACATTATCCTTGAACGGATGGACGATGGGGCCGTACATGTTGCCGCACACGCCGAGCTTGCGGATTTTTTTTGCCTTCTTGAACAAGGGGGCAAACCGGCTTTTGCTGATGAAATGTTCACAGAGCGCTTCGTGATCATTGGGCGGATTGGTATCAGATACCATTACCAGCCAGAGGTCCTGGCCATTGTGCTTCCAGGCCCTGGGGGTGATAAACCCGAGCATGGGGGGATCACCGCTCTGTACCAGGGGCTGAATCAGCGCGTAGGGGCTGGGCAGATCCAGATCAGTCATCTCGTAGGCCCATGAGGCACACGTGCCGTAGAAGCCGCGGTTCTTGTTCATGCCCAGAAGCCGCGCGGTCCGCGAGACGCGGCCGTCTGCTGCTATGACAAAAGGGGCTTTAATGCTGAGGCCTTCTGCGGTATACACCCATACCCAGTCGCCGGTTTTGCGCACATCCACCACATTGGCGCCGGTGAAGATTTTCACGCCCAGCTTCTGGCACTCTTCAACCAGGCCGCGCAGAAAATAGCCCTTGTCATAAACGGCGGTGGCTCTTCCGGCTTTTCCTTTCTGGACGTTGGTCGAATAGTCTCCGAACTTTATCTTTTCTCCGCCGGGAGAGTATATCTCCCAGGAATAGAAGTCTTTGGCCGGCCCGTCATATTTTACGCTGAAGCCGTGATGAGGGAAGGAGATGAGTTTCTGCTCCTCATTATATATGAGCCGCTCGCCCATATAATTTCCCGACAGCGTCACCAGCATCATGCCGCACATGCGCAGCACGTCATGAATAACTTCCTTGCGCTCCAGCAGCGCTACAGAAAGGCCGTTTTCTGCGGCAAATTTCGCAGCAGTAAGCCCCGCCGGCCCGGCACCTACTACGATGAGATCATATCCGTTTTTCACTGAAGTCCTCCTGATATTAAATAAAAAAGCTGTTATAGGCTCTCAGGCCGCACCGTTATGGTGTGTGCCTGGAGGGTTCCCGTTCAGAGCCGTCATTTTTCAACAATAAACCTTCAAGGCATAGATTGAGGCGCTCATAGAGATCATCAGAAGATAGTTTGCTGAGCCGTTTCACCAGGCAGTCAATGACAAACAGGTTGAAGATGCCCTCAAGCAAGGTGGCAAGCCTTATGGCCGGGACATCCCTGCGTATTTGGCCCTGTTCCTGCCCCTGCTCCAGAAGACGTTCTAGAAACGTGCGGAACTCCTCGAAGAAGATCCGGTCATACGTCTGGTTGAGAGAAGCGATATTATTAATAAGCAGCGCTCTGCTGATATTTTCATTTTTAGCGGCAAGCTGGGCGGTGGAGTGAAAAATGTCATGGATTTTTATTTTTATGGAAGCAGAAGAATTAAGAATCTCATGCCACCTTTTCTTGAGGGCGGGCAGCTTTTTATGGAACATCTCCGGGATAATATCTTCTTTGCGCGGGAAATAATTAAAGAAGGTGCTCTGGGCAATATTGATACGCCGGGTGATGTCCTCAACCGCGGTATTCTCAAAGCCCTTTTCAGCAAAAAGCTTCTGTGCGGTCTTTAAAATGGCATCGCGCGTGGTTTTCTTTTTTTGTTCTCTCAGTTGTGATATTTTCTTCACCGGATATCTCGATGCAGCAGAACCATGATGTATATGTTATTTAATTCATTAAAAATCTGGAACTCAAGAAATCAGGAAATTTTTGTTTTTACCTTTGTGAGTTCCTGAGTTTCAAATTCAATCTTCTTGAGCCAATTGCAAAAGTCTTCAAGAAACGGGATTGCTTCGCTTCGCTCGCAATGACACATGGCTTCTTTGCTGTCATTGCGAGGAGTGCAGCGACGAAGCAATCTCAAGAAATTTAACTTTTGCTTAGTATAATCTATTGTATTGGCTATGGTGACTGGTCCTGATATAGTTTAATTAGTTAGTGCGCGCAAAATTATCTTGACATAAATGAGTAAACTCATTAATAATGCAAATAACAAACATATGTCAAGTTAATTTTTCCTCTTGCACTGCGTTAAAAATGCGCACAACATGCTGTCCCCAGGGCCCGCCCTCAATGAGAGTTTGATGCCAGGCAGCAGACAATCAAAACGCACCTGACGCGGGGAATAGTTACCCGATGGCACCGGTAGGAACCTCAACCAAACAGGGCTGGATCAGCTATAATACCACGGCTCCTGACGTATCCGCATCACCCTGCACGGGAAGGCGAAACCCTCCCCCGCTCATAAATAAAGCTACGCACAGCACCTCTCTATCTCTTGCCCCGGTCTTGCAACACTGCACAATGCCCCCAGCACCCGCACCACGCGGCACTTCACCCGGCTCAAAAAAAACAGTAATTGACAAAATATATTCTGCGTGTAAAAATTTGACAATTTTTCAAACAGCTTGCCGAACTGCCTGCATAGTCTGCCCGGAACACCGGGTAAAAAACAGGAGATGCAATACTATGAGTTGCTCGTACTACTGTAATTCCGCGTAATGAGGTACGCGTGGGAAATATAATCAACGGTAAGAGGATGACCATAAAAAACATTAAGGGGTGAAGACATGAGAAAATCATTTTACGTCTGTGTGGCAATAACGGCACTAATAGTGGCTGCTGGTTTTGGAACCGGCTGTAAAACCGGAGAAAAAATGCAGGCCCCGAAGATACCATCGATAACTCCGGAAAATGTAACGGCGATTATGGTCCCGGATGAAAACAACCTGTGGATAATAGGGAATTACGGCATGATGTTCCATTCAAGTGACGGCGGTAAAAACTGGGTGAGTCAGAATTCAGGAATAAAAACGCTTCTCACTGATGGTATCTTTATTGACAGCAAAAATGGCTGGGTGGTGGGCATTGATGGAACGATAATTCATACCTCAGATGGCGGGAATACCTGGGTAAAACAGAATTCAGGCACAACCAAACATCTCATGAACATCACCTTTACTGATAAAGACTATGGCTGGGCAGTAGGGGAATTTTCAACCGTTGTTCATACCGCTGATGGCGGTAAAACCTGGGCTTCCCAGCAGCCTGAGGCTGATAAAATTTATAACGATGTCTGTTTTCTTGACCGGCAGAATGGATTTATTGTCGGAGAAGCCGGTGTCATGTTCCGTACCATTGATGGGGGTGCTCATTGGGTTCCGATAATGCCCAAAGCCTTTGAACTCAAAGACCTTGAAGATGAATATGAACGGCCCCGGCCGTCGCTTTTCTGTGTAATCTTTAAAGATAAAATAAACGGATGGGCGTGCGGCAACTTTGGAGCGATACTGCGCACCACGGATGGAGGAATCTCCTGGGATATGCTTCCCTCTCCCAACCTTTTGGCTCTCTACACGATATGCATAAAGGATGGGAAGGGATGGTGCGTGGGAGATAAGGGGACCTATAATACATCGCAGGACGGCGGCTTGACCTGGAAAAATGAAGAGGAAACCATCAAATCAAAAATGTGGTTTCGCGATGTTGTTTTTACGACCCCGGAAAAAGGCTGGATTGTAGGAGCGGGCGGTACCGTAATGAGTACAACGGATGGAGGGAAAACATGGGAATTTCACTCCGGCCTGTCTTATGACACCAAAGCCTTTAAATTCTTTGATGACATCCTGGCGAAATTTGAAAAGATGATGTCGGAATAATTATGACGTCGTAAAAAGTCCCGGTGCGTCATTGCGAGGAGCGGAGCGACGCGGCAATCTCGCTTTTTTAAGCACTTACAAAGGCAGAGATTGCTTCACTTCGTTCGCAATGACAGTTTTTTTATTTTTATGAAAGCATCAAGGTTAGAAAGGAAGATAAAAACATGGGTAAAATAGAAACATTCATGGAGCGCGTTGCGGATCATGTCATAGAGAAGCGCAACATCTACCTCACCCTCGCCATCATCATCACCGTCTTTTTTGGCTGGCAGTGCCGGAAGCTGTCGGTTAAGACCATATTTGCCGACCTGCTGCCGCAGCAGCACCCGTACATAAAGCTGCATAATGAGATCCGCAACAAGTTCGGCGGTGCCAACCAGGTGCTTATCATGGTGGGGGTGAAAGCTACCGGCAAATACAAGGATGTATTTAATACCGAAACACTGAAGAAAGTAAAATCTATAACAAATGATCTCCTGCTGTTTCATGCTGTTGACCGCTTTAAGATATTCTCTCTTGCAAGCCCGAAAGTTAAAGATTTCAATTCCACCCCTCAGGGATATGTATCCCTCTCGGTGATGTATCCAGACGTTCCCACAACAGAAGAAGGTCTCAAAAAGCTGCGGCTCACTGTCTATGGCAGTCCCATCTGCTACCCGGGGTTAGTGTCTCTTGACAGCGCCAAGACGTTAATCCAGGTGGACTTTTTTGAAGAGCAGATGGATTATACGACCACCTTCAAGGAGCTGCAGGCGTTGCGCAAGAAATATGAAGATGACAATCACTTTATAGC
>JAPLIX010000405.1:0-1617 GCA_026388865.1 Pseudomonadota bacterium
AATGCATATCGATTTTACAATCCTGCCACCCTCAACTCGGCACGGTACCTTGGCGTGCCGCTGCTGGAAGTGCCATTTTTTGCTGTCGGAGAACTGCTGGCCCGGGTGATGGCTTTGCTGGGATCGTACCATGCCCCCAACGGCATGCCCTTTCCCTATCTCTTCATGGTCAGCCTGTCCTCAACTCTCTTTGGCCTGGGCGCCGTGCTTCTCATCTACCTGCTGTGCCGGGAATTTTTTCCCCGCAGCACAAGCCTGCTGGCAACAATCGGCTGCTGGCTGGCCTCGCCTCTTGTCTTCTTTACCTTCTGCTGGAATGGCTGGCCGCACCCGTTCAATACTTTTTTTTCGGCGCTGTTTCTTCTCTACTGGAAGCGCACCCTCGGCTCTAGAACTGCCAAAGACTGGATCGGCCTCGGCAGTATCGGCGGCATACTCTGCCTCATCCGGCCGACCAATGCCGTCCTTGCGCTGTTCCCGGCGTGGGAGATTATACAGTGCCTGCGGTCAAAAAAACCTTTTATCAGCACCATGGCCGGGCCGCTTCTGGGAATGCTGGCAGTCATCCTGCTGTTCAGCCTCCAGCTTACCATCTGGAAGTGCATCTCCGGGAACTGGTGGAGCGGGCCCTACCAGGAAGTCGGTGATTACTTTGACTGGCTGCATCCGAACTTTTTCGGCACCCTGTTCTCTACCGCCCAGCACGGCCTGTTTTCCTGGTCGCCGCTGCTGCTGCCCGCGGCGCTGGGACTGCTGCTGCTGGTAAAGAAAGACCGGGCCTTCGGCGTGCTGGCCATGGTGTGTGCTGTTGTTCATACCTACATTTACAGCGCCTGGTCGGTGTGGTGGACGGGCATCGGTTTTTCCAACCGGTTCTTTATTGAGCTGATTCCCCTCCTGGTGCCGGGCCTCGCAGCCCTGATAGAAAAAGCAGAAGAGAAAAAATATCTCTCCCGGGAGTTTATTGTTGGGCTCCTCTCATTTGCCGCCGTCTGGAATATTTTTTTAATCGGAGCGTACCGGGTCACCAGCGTTCCCTACGGCATTTTTGAGCCGGCGCGGATTATAGACAACCCGCTGACCATAGGGGAGCTCATCCGCCAGCAGCTCTTTATTTTTCCTGAACGGATAAGCTCTCTCTTCACCGCGCAGTGGAGCCATGAGAGTTTTTTTACCGACCGCCTCATCTATGCGGTGTTATTGATAAATCCGCTGGAAGCAGTGGTAACACTGTCCGTGTTTGTGCTGCTGGTCGCTCTTTTTCTGCTGCTGATCCGTTTTTTCCTGCGGCCCGATGCCGGAGCGCGGCTGCGCAACGCCCTGAAGCCGCTGCTCTATGGCGTAGCGGGTGCTGTTGTCGTGACGCATATTGTTATTCTGGGCGCGTACAGAAATACCATTCCCTTTGGACATATCTATAACATTGATGCGATTGATGTGCTGGTCAGACAGCCCGCGGAAGACACCTGGTTTCAAAGCAGCTATAAGTATCCGGTAATAAAAATCGATCTGACCTCCTACCTGATTTATGGTTTTAAAATCAGGCAGGGTGACGCGGTGGCCATGGTATCCGTCTATGACCAGGAAGGCCGGCAATGCGACTACTTAATACGGGCC
>JAPLIX010000405.1:1634-2905 GCA_026388865.1 Pseudomonadota bacterium
CGGGCCGGCATTGATACCGCAGAACATTCTTACCTGAGGCCGAAAATCATCAATGACATACAGCATTCTATTGAACAGGCAACCATCGTCCGCGAAGAATCAACGCGGGCATATTCACGCTCTGTGTACTCCGGCATAACCTGCGTGTCACAGCTCCAGCTCCCCGAGCCGGTAACCGTCAAGAAAATCAGGGTGCGCAGCATCAGGGAAGGCGCGCAGCTCATTATCACGGATATTTTTTTGCGGGATTTTTAAATGACCGAACAGCCGGTGAGCCGGGAACCAAAACATGCCACAGCATATTATTTCCTGCTGAGCCTGATCGGCGCAGCATTGCTGATGGCGCTTGGGTTTATCAGAGAGGGCGTCCTGGCCCCGGCCTCCGGTAATCAGGTCCAGCTCAGCGTTGTGTGCGTCAGCGGGTTTTCCTGGGACCGGGGTATCCACCTTCACCAGGGCGGCAAGCTGCCTTTTATTGAGCAGCTTTTCCGGGGCAAGGGATCCTGCGGCGACATTATCAGCAGCCGGTCTGATCCTGACCCGGCAATCGTGGCCTCGCTCTTTACCGGCTGCTTTCCGGGCAAGTACTCCAGGTACCAGGAAGCTGACCTCATGCACTTCATTGCTCCCGGCCCTTTTCAGAAACCGATATGGCAGGAGCTGGCAGCCCGCGGACAGCAGTGCCTGGTGGTGGGCCTTGCCGTTGCCTCCGGGCCTCGGACCTGGAGCGTACGCAGCAGGCAGTGCAAGCGCTTGAGGCCAACCATGCCCTGCACCTGTTTTCTTATTTTCAGGGGCTGGGCCGCTGGCAGCAGCGGCTCTCGGCACGTGCCGACGCACTCACGGAGAGCGAGCGAAGCGCACTCATAGACAACTATTACATATTTTTTGACAGTATCCTTGCCCGGCTTTTCAGTCAATGCGGGAGCAACGGAATTTTTATTGTGCTTTCAGAGCGCGGCAACAGCAAGGAGCTGCCAGCGCCCGGGAACTGTTTTTCCCCGTTCTCCGGAGACCCGGCACCAGGTTTTTTTTACGCCACCGGGCTGCACATCCGGCAGGGGATAGAGCCGTTGTTAATAGCTCCCGCTGACCTGGTGCCGACACTGTTATATCTTACCGGGAGCCCGCTGGTAAACAGGCTGGACGGGAGAGTCATGATCAAGCTCCTGGAAGAACACTACTATTTTAAACGCAAAATTATTGCAAGCACACAATTACTGCCTAATAAATGATATGGTGACGAAAGGGTTTGAATTGCGTTCGGCTAC
>JAPLIX010000341.1 GCA_026388865.1 Pseudomonadota bacterium
GAATCATGCGGGTCAACTTTCACGGTATAGCAGAACCGTTTTTCCTTTTCCGCAAATTGAAATTTTACCCAGGTTTCTCCATCATCACGGGTAACCGAAACAAACTGGCTGTGCGCCACCCAGACAGTTCCCTGATTATTCTGGTCATAGCAGATATCATATACTTCTGAATCCCTGAATTCCGGAACAGCCTTCCAGGATGCGCCGTAATCAATTGATTTAAACAGGCCGCCGCCTAAATAGCTTCCGGCAAAGAGTCGGGAGCTGTCAAAGGGATCAATCGCAATCGCTTCAATCTGGCCCCCGTACAGGCCGAGATCTTTCCAGGGAGAATCTTCTTGAGTTTTTACTTCCTGTGGGATAGATAATGATAAAAAGATAAGATAAATTGAAAGGCTAATCAGACATTGTTTTTTATGGACTCGATGCTTCATAATACAATGAACTGCGACACGTTGTAAACGAGAGGGATAGTTCACTGAACCTGCAATGAATGTGTACAGCTATACTATAAGACAGGTATAGTAGCAATATAATTTGACAGCAAAGAGTAACTCCGGAGATGAAGAAGTTAAACAGGAATGTGAGCATCGCAAAGCATGATGTCACCCCTGACCTTATCTTGAAACTTGATGCAGGGGATGCACAGTCTTTATTTAATTCTCTTGTTCCTGAAGATAAGATTGGCGTGGTGCTCAGCGCGCCCTGGCTAAAACGGCAGCAGCTCATTATGCTTGATGAGAACCCGACAGAACTGGTACAGGCGCTGCCGGAAGACGAGATATACTGGACCATCAAAGAAATCGGCGCTGAGGATGCCCTGCCGATTATCTCACGGCTGTCGTTTGACCAGCTGCAGTATAGTATCGACCTTGACTGCTGGATGAAAGACCTGATAGACATGGCCGGCGTCACCCATTGGCTCAGGATGCTGCTGCGGTGCAGGGAAGAAAATGTGCTGGCATGGGTTACCAGGACCGACGAGCGTTTCCTCAATTTTGCTTTTAAGAAGCTGTTTAACGTTTCCAGGCTGAGCGACGATCTTGACCTGGCGGAAGCCTCGGACCAGCTGCCATCCTGGACCATTGACGGCCTCTACTATTTTCAGTTTGCAGACGATGAAGCCCGCCAGATAGCAATCCCGTTTCTCCATCTGCTGTATAAGACTGACAGCAGCTATTTTTATTATCTCATGGAAAATACCAAATGGGTTTCGGCAATAGAGCTGGAGGAGGATGCGCTGCGCATGCGGCAGAGGAGGATGGCGGAACAGGGATTTCCGGAACTGGAAGAAGCCTGGCCGGTTTATCAGTATCTGAGCGCTGAAGAAATGCAGGCAATTTTAGATAAAAAACAGCACGAAGGACATGCGGCCGCGGCATCTCCGTCTCAGCTTCCCCGGCTTCGCTACCGTTTTACTCAGAGCAAACAGCGCCTTTTTGTGCATGCGGTGCTGCACCGCATAGCTGACAGACAGATTGCGGAACGAGTCCAGCGTGAAATTATCAGCCTTACCAATAAGATGATGATTGCCGATTGCACAGCGGCAAGGGAAACGCGGGATAAAGAAAGAGCCTTCGGCAAGGTGCTGGGCTATATAAATATCAGCCTTGAGCTGTTAAGCAAAAAGGACCTTGATACTGCTGTCAGGCTTATGGGGGAAGTGCCGATACACTTCTTATTCCGGGCCGGCTACAGCCAGGCGCTCACATTGCAGAACAGCGCACGGGGGTTTTACGCGCTGCTGCAGAATATGGATTCGAAGCTGCAGCCGGATTTTTTTGGTCCGCCATGGGGCGAAACGATTGCCGGCCTCAGAAGCGCCCGCCCGCTCTTTTTTGAAGGCAATCTTGTTAAGGAGAGCAGCGCCTGCCGTGAATTTGAGACGTTAGAAGACATCCGGGTGACCGGGAGCGTTCTTGATGTTACGGCGATTATTACCAAAGTGCTGTTTGATTGCTTTGGACTCCAGGGGCCTGGTGTCATGAAAGCAGCGGTCGCGGAATCAACTCTTGAAGATACCAGCGAGCTAAGGGCGCAGCAGCTGTTTCTTACTGTTCTTGCCCGTCATGTATTGTACGGAAAAACAGAGCCGGCGCCTGTAACCGCAGCAGAATTGCAAAAGTTTCTGCCCAGGGTCTTCACTGCTTCAGCGAAGAAGGGGGCTGTATCAGCCACGTTAACAGAATCGCTCTTGCCGGATACCATGAACTGGCTGCGCCTGCAGTACCGGCTTGCTGAAGACACCATGCCGGCCCTGCAGGCTTTTGTGCAGGACTGCCTTGAGGTGCTGGAACAGGAGTGTGGCGCTCTGGCTGATGCACGCGACATAGATACCCGCTACCTAAGCGCCTTTTTGTTCAGAAAATGAAACGGGTGTAAGCTGACGCTGCAGAGGGGCGCTCAAGGTAGCGCTGCAGATTAAAAATATCTTTGAAAAGTCAAACAATCAGTGTTATTGTTTAATATATGGCAACGGGAAATAGAACGCTTGAATACATTACCATAACATTACAAGGAGGATTATTATGGCGCTAAAAGAAATACCACAAATTGCGGCAACGCTACAGGTAGCGTTATATCTTTCGCACACGGTCCCCGAGTATAAAAACCTCAGCATGGATGCGCGCAGAAAAAAGGTTGAAGAAGATTATTTTGTTTCACTCAAGATTGCAGACGTTATTTTCGAAGAAGCCAAGCACAAAAAACTGCCTCCAAAACAGGAACGGATAGCAAAAAAATATCTATAGATTGAATTGCTGCCTTACGAGCCAATTGCAAAAGTCATATTTATTGAGATTGCTTCGTCCCTCCACGCTTCGCTCGGGGCTTCGGCTTAACACTCCAGGGACAGCAAAGACGCCATTTGTCATTGCGAGCGAAGCGAAGCAATCCCGTTTCTTGAAGATTTATGCAATTAGCTCTTACGTGTGCAGCTGGTTGGTTTGATACCTGAGGACAGTCTCTGCTGTCCTCATTTTAATTTACGGCAAATTTAAGAACCGTGTACTCAAATATACTCCATTTCATTATTGTACTGCTTATCTATACCGGATATCAGCCCGAGAGCGCGAACTTTACGCGGGATGTGGATGCCGCAGGTATTGCGCTGCTGGGCATTCTTTTTTATCTGTATGTCCGGAACCGGTTTGAATATTTTGCCCGGCGCTGCGCTTCTGACAGCAACAGGCTATCGGCATGTGCCTCATATCATACTGCGCTGGTTAACCAAAGCACGGCCCTGGCCATTATTATCTACGCGCTTTTTATCTATGTCTTTGATTTCAAACTGCTGCTGGCACAGGCACCGCTTATACAGGTCAGCACGTTGCTCGCCAACCTGCTCGGTATCGCTCCCTTTTTAGCACTGCTTTTAATCATCTGGCTGTGCGCATTTCCCACCTACAGACAATTCTGCAACACGGGCATGCAGGCTTCGACCTATTTGCTGTCTCAGCTTAAAATAAACGCTACGGTGCTTCTTCCCTGGCTCCTGGTATCACTTGTGATCGATAGTATTAACCTGGTATTCGCAGATTTTTCTAAGGTGCTGGAGCAGTTCCCGCTTGCCGGCTTATTATTGTTTGCGTTGCTGCTGGCGGTGCTGGCCATATACCTGCCGTTTGTGATTGTCAGGCTCTGGGGCTGCAAGCCGCTACCGGCAGGTCCCGTGCGCGAACGGCTTGAACGTTTCTGCGCCGGCGCCCGCCTTACCTACGCAGATATTGTGCTGTGGAACTTATTTGAAGGCAGGCTGATAAATGCCGGCGTTATTGGCTTTATAAAAAAATTCCGCTACATTTTAATCAGCCCGTCTCTCATGCAGATACTGGATGAGGATGAGCTTGAAGCAGTAGTTGCTCATGAGATAGGACATGTGCAGCATCACCATATGCTCTACTATACACTGATCATAATGGGCTTCGCCGTGTTTGCTTATGAAGCATTGGAGTTCATGACGTATAAGCTGCTTTCTCTGAATATCCTCACCACTATGATTGCTTCAGGAGCAGCATACACGAACAGCGCTGTTTCAATGCTGCTGACCATACTGCCTGTCGTTTGTTTTGTTCTTTATTATCGATTCTGCTTTGGATATTTTTCCCGCAATTTTGAACGGCAGGCTGACGCGCATGCTTTGCAGATGACAAAAAGCAGCAGCGGTCTTATCCGGTCACTGGAAAAGATAGCGCGTGCCGGCTCGCAGGACAGGAACGCGCATAACTGGCATCATTTCGGCATAGCCGAGCGGATACGGTTTTTGGAGAGTTGCGATCGCGATCCGTCGTTGATTGGCAGGCATAACGCAAAGGTTGGCCGGATGGTGGCCTTTTATGCTGTTTTGTTCATTGGAGCAGGTACGGTGTTCTATACCTTTGGTGAAAGACCCCTGGTGCAGGCAAAGATGACCTTCATGCAATATGTCATGGAAAAAAAGGTTGCATCAAACCCTGAAAACACTCTCTATGTTTTTTCCCTCGGTAATGTGTACTATGAGCAGGGAGACTTGAAAAAGGCTGAAGCCTGTTTTAATAAGGCATTGGCGCTTAATCCTGACGACCCGGAGATACTGAATAACCTTGCCTGGCTCTATGCCACAGCTCAGGATAAAGAGCTGTATCGGCCGAATGAAGCGCTGGAACTTTCTCAGCGGGCCGCAGATCTGGCCCCTAAACCGCACATACTTGATACCCTCGGTGAAAGCTATTTCATTAACGGTAAGTATGAGGAGGCGGTGCGCGCTCTGGAACTGGCGATAGCAGCCCGGCCGGAAAACCTGCCGTATTACGAAAAACAGTTTATAAAATTTAAAAAATACCGGGAAGAGGCAAAAAAGAAGAAGCAGCAGTTCGATGAACTCGAACCAGATTCCCATGCGCAGGCAATATAGCTGAGCAGGGTAGTGGGGGAATTTACCGGAAGGCGCGAGGCCCTGATTGCGGCCCGCGCGTCACGTGTACTGTCAAAAGTTCTATGAAAAATAGGGGAACAATATGAAACCACAGAGTTCACGGAGAGAAATTCTCTGTGTTCTCCTACAGAATATCTTTTAATGGAAATAACCGAGGCCTTGTAGCCTGTTTATAGCATAGGAGGGTATCGGTACTGAGCTTTTTGAAGAGCTGGATGAAGCGGGAGAGAGCTGATAAATTTTACCGGAGTAAAAACTAAAAGAGAATAATAATTGAGAGGACACAGAGGGGAGGTCACAGAAATTCTGTTACCTTCTTGAAATAAAATATTTTCTCTGTGTGCTCTGTGGTTAATTTTTGACAAAACGACGTCACGAACAAGGAGCCCTTGATGCCTATTTATGAGTATCAGTGCAACAAATGCAAGGCAGTTTTCGATCACGTGCTGCTGCGCCATGATGAAGCGTATACGCCGGTGTGCAAAAAGTGTAAATCAACCGACGTGCAGAAGCTTATCTCGAGGACCCGTTACCTTGCCGGCCCGCGGGAAGACGGGCTGGCCGAAGCTGTGGAGAAGAAATTCTTAAGCAGGATGGGCGACAATATATCGGATAAGATGAAGCAGGATGTGAAACAGCTTGCGAAAACCGCGGCCAAGCGCGGGAAAAAGAGATTTTCCAAAATGATGGATACCGGTAAAAGCGATTCAGAAGATTATTAGAAGAAAGTGAAAAGGTAAAGAGGTTAAGGAGGGAAATTTCAAAGTTCAAAATCCAAAGTTCAAATGAATTTCAAATGACAAAGGACAAAAAGTTCCAGGCGTCGTATTTGGTATTTTGATTTTGGCATTCATTGGTCATTTGGATTTTGACATTTGTAATTCTTACCCTATTGCTATCCGATTCCTGCCAGTTCCAGCCGTCCTTTCCAGCGCTCTGCAAGGACTTTCTTCATAAGGTGATGCTCCTCCGCAATGAGATTCGGGTCGCGTTCAATCAATTCAAACGCGGCGCGCCGCGCCTCATGCAGCACCTTCACGTCACGCAGTATGTTCGCCACCCGGAAATCAGGCAGCCCTGACTGACGGGTCCCCAGAAACTCTCCCGGCCCCCGGATATTAAAATCCTCCTCCGCGATTTTGAAACCGTCAGTGGTCTGCTCCATGACCGCAAGGCGCCGCCGCGCGTCATCAGACTTTCTATACTGGGCGAGCAGTATGCACATGGACCGGGCCGCGCCCCTGCCGACGCGGCCGCGCAGCTGATGAAGCTGGCACAGGCCGAAGCGCTCAGCATGCTCGATGATCATAAGCGAAGCATTGGGTATATCTATGCCCACTTCAATCACCGTGGTCGCCACCAGGATGTGAATGGTGCCTCCCTGAAAATCCTGCATGATGGCATCTTTCTCCGCGGCCGCCATCCTGCCGTGAATGAGACCAACCCGGTACGCGGGGAATATATCCTGCTGCAGGTGCCGGGCCATGTTGGTGGCGTCCTTCAGGTCCATCTTTTCTGATTCATCCACCAGCGGGTAAACAATAAAGGTCTGATTGCCGCGGCCAAGCTCCCGTCGCACAATCTCATACACGTCGTCGCGGTTTTTTTCATGATAAACCTTTGTTGCTACCGGCGTTCTGCCAGGCGGCAGCTCATCAATCAGGGATAGATCAAGGTCGCCGTACACCGTGAGCCCCAGGGTGCGCGGAATGGGCGTTGCGGTCATGACCAGTACATCAGGGCTGGAGCCTTTTTTCTTAAGCTGGGCGCGCTGCATGACACCAAATTTATGCTGCTCGTCGATGACGGCAAATCCCAACCGGTGAAATTCAACCGCTTCCTGGATAACCGCATGGGTGCCGATGATGAGCTGAGCTGCGCCGTTTCGTATCTGCTCCAGAATTTCTGTTCGCTGCGCCTTCGTCTGGCTGCCGGTCAGGAGCGCCATGCTGATACCGGCATTCCGCGCAAGGGTGCTGATGGTTTTATAATGCTGCTCTGCCAGTATTTCAGTGGGCGCCATAAAAACCGCCTGATAGCCGTTTTCTATGGCTGCAAGGGCTGCTATCAGGGCAACTACTGTTTTGCCGCTGCCCACATCGCCCTGAATAAGGCGGTTCATGGGGAACGGCTTTTCCATGTCAGACATTATTTCGTTCAGGGTCCTCTGCTGGGCGCTGGTCAGAGAAAAGGGCAGGGCGGCAATAAACCGGGACATCTGCTCGCGGGGAATAGTAAATGCAATGCCCGGCTGAATGGAGAGCCCTTTTTTCTTCAGTGCCAGCCCCAGCTCAAGAAAAAAAAGCTCTTCAAAGACCAGCCGACGGTGGTAGCGGGATTGAAAATTAACCAGAGCAGTAAAGTTATCGCTGTTATCAGGGAAATGCACTTTAGACAGCGCATCAGACAGGGGAACCAGCGAGTATGCTTTGAGCAGTGATGCATCGAGCGGGTCAGGCACCTGGCGGGAATACAGTTCAACAACAGATCGCATAATCTTTCTTACTGTTTTCTGGTGCAGGCCCTCGCTCAGGGGATAAACCGGTACCATTGCTTTAAAATCAGGGCTCAAATCCTCGTCTTCATCTATCAACTCAATGTCCGGATGGTGAATCTCTTTTTGAAAGCGGAAATCAGCAACCCGGCCGGAAAGAATGACCTTCTGGCCGCTCTTAAATTTATTCTTCAGCGCTCCCTGATACTGGGGGCTGAAGTTAAACCATTTGGCGACCAGTATCTGGCTGCCGTCATCAACGGCGATCTCAAATATGCTCCTGCGCTTGAAGGAAGCCGCCTTGCCGGTGGAGATGATAACCCCCATCACGGTCGCCTCTTCGCCGCTCCTCAAGTCGGCAATCCTTTGAAATCTTCTCCGGTCAAGATAGGTGCGGGGCAGGAAGTAGAGGGCGTCCTCAATGGTAGCGATGTTCCTGCGGGAGAGAATCTCGGATAATTTGGGCCCGACTCCTTTAACGTACTGAATTGATGAAGTAAGCATTTTATGTGCATCATAATACGAAACAGGACCCTGCACTTTAGTTTCAGCATGAGGTACTGGGGTACGCAGCTTTTTTATAATTTCCAAAGACTGCAAAATAGCGGCTCTCTTCTGCGGCTCTTCCGAAGATGAAAACGCTGAAAATAAACCCTTTAATTTAGATAATAAATCCTGATGGTTATGATCATTTGTCTCGGAAAGTCCCTTATCTGCAAGGGAAGGGACTATTTCACTAAGATTTATGATATGGGGAAGGTTTGCAAAATTGTTTTTTGCAGCAAATGAGAGCGGTTTTTCGATGGCAATAAGAATATCTTCCAGAGACATAAGGGTGGATTATATCCAAGATTTATTTAAATACAAACAGAAAACAGAAAGACGGCACAGGAAACGCGGAAGAGGCAGGTGCAGAAAGTAACAAGCAAAACGAGGAAGAATTACTCGGCTGATGGCTGAAAGCTGACAGCGCATAGCTGCGAAGCTATTTATAATTGACAATAAGCTGGCGTCCCTGCGCTGAAAGAATTGCAGGATTGCCCTGAAGCTTCTGTGACACTGTTTGTAGACAGTTAGGGGTGGTTATGCGGACCTCAGCATAAAAGCCCCGATCAAGTTTACGAAACACAAAAGTGCAAATATCGGCAGCATTCCACTCAGGAGATATTTTCAAAGGCTGTAAAACATTCTGCTCAAATTCCTTCCATGTTCCGCCGCTATGGGTGACAACTAGTTCCACATAGCCGGCAAAGGCGCGGCTGCAGTCCTGGTAGGGAGAGGAAAGGCTGCCGCCCGGCGCGCAGGTCGTCATATCTTCAAGTGAACAGTTGAATAAGACAATGGGAAAATCCGGCACTATTTCCTGACCAATGCCGTCAGCATATGTTACTTTCACGCGCAGCAGATTGGCAAATCGTGACGTCACGCTGATAAACTGTCCATTGTCCCCGCTGTCTTTAATACTCAGGAGGAATTTCCGCCCCGAAGTATCATTATTATAATAGGTGCCGGAGGAAGAGGAAGATGCGCTGCCGCTAAAAGACCATGAGGCCAGAACTTCCCCGGTTGAATATTCAGCAATTGCCATGCCGGTCACCGGCCGCGCTGCTTTAAAGGCAACCTGGTAGAGCGTGCCGGAAGGCACTGCAGGAACAGTATTTCCAGCCGGAATATTTTCTTCTGCGAAAATGGGGGCGGCGCTGCAAATCCCGGCTGCTATAAGAAATACAATTAAATGTCTGCCTGACAATCTCACTGATATCACCGATGGTGGATAAAAAAGAAGGGGTTAATCAGGTGCGTTCCGGATTAACCCCTGTGATACTGGCGTCCCCAAGGGGATTCGAACCCCTGTCGCCGGCGTGAAAGGCCGGTGTCCTAGGCCGGGCTAGACGATGGGGACAGCTTATAAACGTTTTAAAGGTTTTTCTATATACCATACCACCCGGACGATTTCAAATTAAAAAACAAAAGGACTTTCCCCAAAATTTCCCATAGAAATCCGGCAAATTGCATGACAGCAAGGAAAGGGAAGGGCAAAGAAGCGGCAGACTGGAGCACGAGCGCATGGGGGTTTTTCATAGCCACAACACAACCGCTCAGCACCGGTGGAACGGCAGGAACCTTCGCATTGTGCAGTGCCAGACCCCATTACATTCCCTCTGCCGGAGGCTCTGAAAGCTGCCTGCCCCGTACACGATAGGCACGGTACCGGGGTCGTGACGCAAGCCAATACCATATTGTTGTGGCGTTGAGAAACCCCCATGCGCATTGCTTATCTTTGCCTCCTAGAATTTACGGGGAAAGTCCTGATAAAATAAAATCCAGAAACCAGGTACTCTCAATGCTGCACATTAACTGGTAATCAGGTACGTTAAAGATGCCATTGCAGCAGAGCAGGGGATAGTAAAAATCCATGCCCAGATTATCTGGCCGGCAACGCCCCAGCGCACCGCGCTCATGCGTTTCAGCGAACCCACACCCATAATAGAGCCGGTAATGGTATGGGTGGTGCTCACCGGAATACCCAGAAATGTCGACAGAAATAAGGTAATAGCAGCGCCGAGCTCAGCGCAGAAACCGTCAACCGGACGAAGCTTGGTAATTTTTTGTCCCATAGTTTTAACGATTCTCCAGCCACCGAACAGCGTCCCCATTGAAATCGCACCGTAACACGCTATCACAACCCAGGCTGGTATATGAAATTCTTTGCCGATTAATCCCGAACTGAAAAGAAGTCCGGCAATAATGCCCATGGTTTTTTGCGCGTCATTTCCTCCATGGCCGATGCTGTAACATGCCGCGGAAATAAATTGACCTTTTCTGAACAGGTGGTCCACGTGGTAAGGTGTCTGGTTTCTAAAGAGCCAGTAAACAATATAGCCGAAGCCAAGACCGAGTACCAGGCCAAGCATTGGTGACAGAAACATGAACGCTACTGTGTTAAAAATACCGCTGTAAACAAGGCCAGGCAACCCCGCCTTCACCAGAGCAGACCCGACCAGACCGCCCATGAGAGCGTGTGAGGAACTCGTTGGCAGACCCCATACCCATGTCAGCAGATTCCACGCACAGGCGCCGACGAGGGTTGCAAATATTATGTGATTGTCAACAATGGAAATA